>NZ_JBIUWI010000134.1:0-4275 GCF_044743385.1 Pseudomonas sp. NPDC087639
GCGAGCATCGCGGCCGGCATCACCCAGTGCATCATGCTGTCGCTGTCGATGGTGGTGATCGCGGCCCTGGTGGGCGCCGACGGACTCGGCAAACCGGTGGTCAACGCACTGAACACTGCTGATATCGCCCTGGGCTTCGAAGCAGGCCTGGCGATCGTACTGCTGGCGATCATGCTCGACCGTATCTGCAAACAACCCGACGCTAAAGTAGGGGGTGACGCATGAGCATAATTCGCTTCGAAGACGTCGACGTAATCTTCTCCAAGGATCCACGCGAGGCACTCAAGCTGCTGGATCAGGGCATGACCCGTAACGAGATTCTGAAAAAGACCGGGCAAATTGTCGGCGTGGAAAAAGCCACGCTGGACATCAACAAAGGCGAAATCTGCGTACTGATGGGCTTGTCCGGTTCCGGCAAGTCGAGCCTGTTGCGCTGCATCAACGGTCTCAACACCGTGAGTCGCGGCAAGCTGTTCGTCGAGCATGAGAACCGTCAGATCGACATCGCTTCCTGCACCCCGGCAGAACTGAAAATGATGCGTACTAAACGCATCGCCATGGTGTTCCAGAAGTTCGCCCTGATGCCGTGGCTGACCGTGCGCGAGAACATCAGCTTCGGTCTGGAAATGCAGGGTCGACCGGAGAAGGAACGCAAGAAACTGGTCGATGAAAAACTCGAACTGGTGGGCCTGACCCAATGGCGCAACAAGAAGCCTGACGAACTCTCCGGCGGCATGCAGCAACGCGTGGGCCTGGCCCGTGCGCTGGCGATGGACGCCGATATTCTGTTGATGGACGAACCGTTCTCGGCGCTCGACCCGTTGATCCGTCAGGGTCTGCAAGACGAACTGCTGGAACTGCAACGCAAGCTGAGCAAGACCATCGTGTTTGTGAGCCACGACCTCGACGAGGCGCTGAAACTCGGCAGCCGCATCGCGATCATGAAGGACGGCCGGATCATCCAGTACAGCGTGCCGGAAGAGATCGTGCTGAACCCGGCGGATGACTATGTGCGTACATTCGTGGCGCACACCAATCCGCTCAACGTGCTCTGCGGTCGCAGCCTGATGCGCACGCTGGACAAGTGCAAACGCATCAACGGTTCGGTATGCCTCGATCCGGGCGGCGACTCGTGGCTGGACCTGGCCGAAGGCAACACCATCAAGGGTGCACGGCAGAACGGTTCGGTGCTGAACCTGCAGAACTGGGCACCGGGGCAAGCGGTAGAAGGGCTGGAGCGCAAGCCGACGCTGGTGGATTCGAATATCGGCATGCGTGATGCATTGCAGATTCGTTATCAGACCGGCAACAAACTGGTGCTGCACGATAACAATCATGTGGTGGGGATCTTGGGCGACAGCGAGTTGTATCACGCGTTGCTGGGCAAGAACCTGGGCTAAACACCCCACACACAAAAACGCCGCGAGAGGATCGCGGCGTTTTTGTTAGTGCATATATTCAGCTGCAAACAGAGAACCTGTGGTGAGGGGATTTATCCCCGATGGGCTGCGGAGCAGTCCTGAAACCGTCAAACGCGGTTGTTATGGATGACCGCGGTTGACGACTTGGGGCCGCTTCGCGCCCCATCGGGGATAAATCCCCTCGCCACAATAGTTCGGCGGTGTACTCACCACACCGCCGACCTCAGGCGTTAGCTGTACACCCGGCCAAGGAGCTGCCGATGGCTTTCAAACTGATCGAGCACATCCCGCGTGATCTGATCCTGCGTGAAGCCCATCAGGTCGTAATCCTGACTGCCGTTGTGCAGATACACCTCGGCGCGATAGAAACGCTGACGCGCCTCTTCAGACTCGATCGATTCAGTCGGGGTCGCCAGATAGCCATCCAGGCTCACTTCGTAAACGAAAGGGTTGCCCTCTTCCATCTCGATGCGCACGCCCATGCAACGTTTGGATTTACCCAACAACGTTTGCACTTCCAGACCCTGCGCACGCATTTGCGCAGCCGCATCTTCCAGCGCCGGGCTGACCTGTTTGTCCATGAAACGCTGCACCACCGATTGGCTCGGTTGCAGATCCAGTTGCGTCAGACGCTCGCTGAAACCACGACGACCGCGCTCAGCCAGTTGCGCTTGCTCCTGTTCGATCTGCACGTCCTGACGCATCGCCTTGTGCAGGCCAAACATGAAGAACACCAGCACCACCGAGAACGGCAGCCCCGCCAGCACGACCATGGTTTGCATGGCTTCGAAGTTGCCGGCGAACAGCAGACCGATGGTCACCAGGGTGATCACCGCCGACCAGAAAATCCGCAGCCAGTGCGGCGCATCTTCGTCGACGTTGCCGCCCTTGCACGACAGATTCGCCATCATCACCGCGCCGGAGTCGGCCGGGGTCAGGAACAGCACGAAACCGACAAAGATCGACACACCGATGACGACTTTCGACGCCGGGTAGTGCTCAAGCAACTGATAGATCGCCATCGACGGCTGTTCCAGCGCCGTCTTGCCCAACTCAACCGCCCCCTGATTCATCACCAGATCGAGTGCCGAGTTACCAAAGATCGACAGCCAGGCCAAGGTGAAGCCCAGCGGAATCAGCAGCACGCCGGCGACCAGTTCACGCACGGTACGACCACGGGAAATACGCGCGATGAACATGCCTACGAATGGTGCCCAGGAAATCCACCACGCCCAGTAGAACAGAGTCCACAGGCCCATCCAGCGTTCGGATTTCTCGCCACTGCCTTCGTACACATAAAGGTCGAACGTTTTCAGGACGATGCCGTTGAGGTAATCACCGATGTTCTGTACGAAGCCGTTGAGCAGGTGCAGCGTCGGGCCAAACAGCAGAACGAAAATCAGCAGACCGCTGAACAGCACGATGTTCAGGTTGGACAGACGACGGATGCCGTTTTCCACACCGGACACGGCAGCGATGGTCGCTACGGTGCTCATCACGATGATCACGATCAGCAAATTGGTGTTGCTGTGTTCCATGCCGAACAGGTTTTCCAGGCCCGAGGACACTTGCAGCGAGCCGATCCCCAGGTTGGTCACCAGACCCAGCAGGGTCACGAACATGCCGAAGCCGTCTACAGCGTGACCGGCCGCGCCTTTGACCCAACGCTCGCCCACCAGCGGATACAGCGCCGAACGCAGGGCCAGCGGCTGGTTATGACGATAGGCAAAGTAAGCAACAGCCAGACCGACCAGTGCGTAGATTGCCCAGCCGTGCAGGCCCCAGTGCAGGAACGTCAGTTGCACCGCCTGACGCGCGGCCATGTTGGTGGCCGAGGCGCCTTCCGGCGGATTGAAGTAGTGATCCAGCGGCTCGGAGGCACCGAAGTACAGCAGCGAGATACCGATACCCGACGAGAACAGCATCCCCGCCCAGGCGCCGTAACTGAAATCCGGGGTGTCGTCCTTGCTGCCCAGTTTGAGTTTGCCGTAGGAGGAAAACGCCAGGCCCACCACAAACACCAGGTAAGCGGCGATCACCACCATGTAGTACCAGCCGAAGCTGCGCGACAACCAGGCCTGAGCGATACCCAACAATCTGCCGGCCTCTTGCGGGGCGATGATCAGAATGGCGGTCAACAACAGAATCAGCGCGGTAGAGGTGTAAAACACCCAACCGTTGACCGTCACCTTCTCGGGCGGGGTCTTTATAAGCGAGGCGGAACTCATGGCACAAATGCTCCAGGCAGTGCGAGAGAAGAACACAAGGCAACACGGAACCCGACCAATCGGTTAGTTGGCAGCCGACCGGCGGGTGATATAAAGACACCCCGAAAAAAGCCCGAACCTGCCGAAATGGCGCTGCGAATCGCTTTCGTGGCCAAAGCAGTGCGGACGTTCATCCGAAACCTGGCCCTGAGCGTCTTGCCCATTCAACACGTCCATCGAACAGCGAACCGCGCCATGCCCCACGCAGGTTTCAAGCATTTTCGGATGTCGGTTTTATCGCCACTTACGTGTAGGAAATATCTGTAGGCAGCGACGATTTGTCGCAGATCTTATTCTTTGTTGATTGAACGTTCAATCAAAACAAAATAGACTGGCCCTCAATCCGATAAGCGTTCATCGCCCGTCGGAAGGCCTAAGGAGATGTGCAAGATGCCCAAGGTCGGTATGCAACCCATCCGCCGCCAACAACTGATCGAAGCCACGTTGCAAGCGGTCGATCAGGTCGGAATGGGGGACGCCAGCATTGCGCTGATCGCCCGTTTGGCCGGTGTCTCGAATGGCATCATCAGTCATTACTTTCAGGACAAGAACGGCCTGATTGCCGCCACGATGCGGTATCTGATGAA
>NZ_JBIUWI010000135.1:0-4105 GCF_044743385.1 Pseudomonas sp. NPDC087639
CTCCAGCCGATGCGCCAGCGAATGGCTCCAGCCAAACCCCAGCCCGACATCGATTTCGGCGGCACTGGTGCGATACAAGCGGGTGAACTCAAACGGCAGCAATCCATCGAGCGTGCCGTCAGTCAGGGTCAGCAGTTCCTCACCGGTAACCATCGACACCGGGCAGCCGTTGGTGCAGGTGCTCGGCACACAATCGGCGCTGTCGCCGTTGGGGTTTTTAGCCTGATCGGGCTTATCGTCGTGAGGTTCGTCTTTCTTCAGCGAGGCGTTGCGCTTGGCATTCCAGCGCAGTTGCATCCGGCCTTTTTTCACGCCGGCCGCTATGCCGCGCGCGGCAACGGTTTTGTATTGATCAACGTACTTGATGAAGCCGTTGACGATGGCAAAAAGCGCCTTCACCAACCGCATCACCGCTGACAGCAATTGAGCCGCGCGATCTGCCAGACGCAGCGTCAGATACGCGATCCCTGCGCCGCCACTGGCGAAAGTCAGCACAACGCTGATCAGCACATCGATCAGCAATTGCACGATCATCATCGACGCCGCTTCAGCGGTTTTGCCGGCGATCTCACTGGGCGGCAACATCTCCAGCCAGAGACTCGCCGTGCGTAGCAGCAAACACAGGGCCGCCTCGTCACTGACCAGCAGTTTAAGCTGCTCCATCACCTCAGGCGCGGTAGCTGCCAGATTGATCAGATCAGTCGCGCCACTTCCCAACCGTTGGGCAAACTTGCCCGGATCCTGAAGAATCTCCGACAACAATCCAATGCTGTCCCACACCCCCTCGATCGCCGCCCAGCTCCCGGCCAGCATGCCGTTGCCCGCCGCCGTCGCCACCGACTGCGACCACTGTGGCTTGAATCCCTGCCATTCGCTACGCAGCCAATCATCCAGTTCAACGGTCAGGCCATCGTAGGACTCAAAAAGATCTTCAACCTGTTCCGGGCTGACAGCACCGTGCACTTGCATCCGGTAGAACTTGCCCTCTGTGCCCTTGAACTGCCCCTTGCCTTGAGCATCCAGAGTGATGGGCGTCGTTTCGCCACCATCCACTGCCACCACATCGACCACAATGTTGCCGAGCGGGATGTCATACACCGACTCGAACTTGCTCTCGATCAGCATCAGCCCGCCCTTCGGGCACTGCACGACGCTGGAGAAAAACTGGTCGTCGCTACTGCTGACGGCGGTACTGCTCTCACCAAAGCGGATGATCCGCTCGATGCCCATCAGCGACGGAAGATCGGCGGCATGGCTGACTGTGTCGACGGCACGGCTGGCCCAGTGTTTGAGCTGCTCGCGGTAGAGACTGAGGGTGTCAGGGAAGCTGTCGAGTGCTTGCTCGATACGGGTGATGGCTTCCATCAACGCACGCTTGGGTGCGGGGTGGACTGAATGACCGGGTCGAGCATGAACGTTCCCTCGCGCAAAAATTAGGCGCGGGAACTGTGCGGGGGATCAATCAGGAAAGAAGTCAGGCGAGTAGGCAATAGATGTAGGACTAATCCTCAAACTATCCAAAAAAACAAACAGGCAGGCGAAAACGCAAACGTGGCGTGAGGTTTCCCTCACGCCACGTTTATCGAGCGGACACAGATAGACTTACTGCGTTGAATCCCGCGCACTCAACTCTTTCAACTTATGCTCTGCCAACGGATGCCCGGCCTTGGCGGCCATGCTCCACCAGCGTGCGGCCTCAGCAGGGTCCGGCGCTTTACTCGGTGTACCCGTCAGGCTGATCACCCCGACCTGATAAGCCGCTTTGCCATCACCGGCCAGTGCCGCCAGCCGCAACAGTCGCACGCCTTCTTCACGCGCACCCAGACCTACACCGCGAAAGGTCAGGATGTGGCCGTAGAAGCTTTGCGCGCCGACATCGCCGAGGGTAGCCATACGCGCAAACTGGCCTTCAAGCCAGCGCCAGCCTCGGGGTTGGCGAACAAACCACGACCAGTGAAACAGCCGGCGAGCCAGCCAGTAACCGGCTCGCGCCTTGAGTCGTAAAAACACTCAGGCCTCCGCCGATTCCGGGTATTCGTATTCGAAGACTCTGACGACCTCCGAAGCATGCCATGACGCTGCGGCGACGCCATCGGACGGGCCGGAAAAACGCCCTAGGCGCTCGACGCATTCAAAAAAACCGGTACGCGGCAGGCGACTGGCGCCCTGACTTATCACCAGCGAACTGCGTAATGGTTGTTCGGCCTTGGCATCCAGCGCGGCCAGATGCTCCAACGCGGCCGTCAAGGTTTGCATCGCCGGTGTCGGCAATTGCAAACGTTCGAGCAAGGCCCGATAGGTCAACAGATGGCGCTGCCTGCGCGCCTGATCCAGCTCCCCCAGCAATCCGTCCCAATGTTGACGACTGATGCGTACGCTCACGATTCTTCCCTCCACCCTGGCACCGTCAGCTCCCAGGCCAGACTGCGGCGAATCGCGGCGTCGGGCAGACGCTCGCCACTTTCGATCATGGCCAGATAAGACGGGCTGATGCCTACCGTGCGGGCCAGCGCCTCGATGGCGATGCCCTTCCCTTCGCGCAAACTGCTTAGTTGATCCAGACCTGGAAGAATCGGGTCTGGTGTTGCCGCGAGCGGCGCTGGCGCCTGCCGCGACGGTGTTTCGTTGATGCCTGCTGCTTTCAGTAGAGACTGATACTGAGCCCATGGCAAAACCGCATATTCGGGTTCGCCATCGCGTGCAATTATCTGAATATCCATGACTACCCCGTAGGACAACAACACTTAGCGAGTCGGCACTTTTCCTTAGAAGTGTAATCCTAACAGCGGCCAAGGTCGCGGGGGGTATCTATCTGTAAGCGGACTTCGACAATCAGGGCTTTTTCGGGCCCTGGAGTTGCAGTTGCTCGGGGGTATCGGGCAGACGTTCGACGACTGCCAGTTTTTCCGGTTGCAAGCGGTTGCGCCAAAGTCGGAAGGCGTTGAGTTCATCGTCGAGGGTTTTCATCAGCCAGGCGAGGACGGCGATGTCGTCTAGCATGCCGAATACCGGGATAAAATCCGGGATAGCATCCACCGGGCTGAGGAAATACATCAACCCCGCCACCACCGAAACCAAGGCTTTCGGGCTGATCGCCCGGTACTCACCGCGCCAGTAGGCCAGGCACAAGGCCTGAAGCATACGAAGATCATCTTTGAGTTTGCCGAGTCTATTGCCTTGCGCGGCGCCTTTGCTGGCCACGGCAAACAGCAGCGTCGGCAGGCGACCGCGAGCCAGCAGACGGCCGGCCAGAGGCAGGAATCGAGCGAAATTCCACGGAGCTTTCATCTATTCCTCCCGTTGAAATGTTATCCACACAAATTGTGGATAACCTTGTGAACAGAGCTGCATTTCAGCGCTGAAAGCCCCGTTTCATAAGGGCTACGCTCAGATCGGGCGTTTTTTACTCACATAAAAAAACCCAATATTTCATTGACTTGGCGGCTGAGGGCGTCTAGCGAGCAACCTCAAAGGCTATGACTCCCCCGACCGCCATCGGTTCGCTCTGTTTACCCTTGCCAAGGTCCAGATGCAACAACGCCCCGCATAAGCGAGGCGTTGTTGTCGAAGCCTTGGCTAATTACTTGGCCGCGGCGCCTTCTTTGGCTGGATCCTTGATGGCCATCAGTTCCAGGTCGAAAACCAGAACCGAGTTGGCCGGGATTGCCGGGCTTGGCGATTGAGCGCCGTAAGCCAAATCGCTAGGGATGTACAGTTTGTACTTCTCACCAACGTGCATCAATTGCAGACCTTCAACCCAACCCGGGATCACGCCGCTTACTGGCAGATCGATCGGGCTGCCGCGCTCGACGGAGCTATCGAATACAGTGCCGTTGGTCAGCTTGCCGGTGTAGTGAACGGTCACTACGTCAGTCGGCTTAGGCTGTGGGCCGTCGGCCTTTTTGACGACTTCGTACTGCAGACCCGAAGCGGTGGTGGTCACACCAGCCTTCTTGCCATTTTCTTCGAGGAATTTCTTGCCAGCGGATGCCGACTCTTCGCTCATCTTGGCCATACGCTCTTCAGCACGCTTTTGCAGCGCGGCGAAGGCTTCGACCAGCTCTTCATCTTTCAGCTTCTGTTCTTTCTTGCCGACGGCATCTTC
>NZ_JBIUWI010000136.1:0-4090 GCF_044743385.1 Pseudomonas sp. NPDC087639
ATGGTCTCGCGAGCGGCTTCGGCCTTGGCCGGAGCGTGAGGGAAGAAGACCATGCCCACGGCATATTGCTTGGGCAGTTCGACGCTGAAGGATTCCTGGGCACTGGCACGCAGGAACGCGTCAGGCTTTTGAATCAGCAGACCGCAACCGTCACCGGTCTTGCCGTCGGCATTAATCCCACCGCGGTGGGTCTTGCAGGTCAGGGCCTCAATGGCCGTTTGCAAAAGGGTATGACTGGGCTCGCCCTGCATGTGGGCTATCAGGCCGAAACCGCAGTTATCCTTGAATTCATCTGGTTGGTACAGACCTGCTTTCATAGACACTTTCTCACCAGGCTGCCTCTTTTCGAGGCAAATTTCTTTTCAATTCAACCACTTGCGATCCGCGCCGAACGTACGCCGGCTTAGCGGGGGCAAAAGGGTGGTCATTGTACACAGCGACACAGACGCTCACAAATTTGACGACGAAATGTCGCAAATCTATGTCGCATTTGTGAAAGGTTTAAAGCGATCTGCTGTGCTAGTCAAAACTTTTTTAATTTTGACTGCAACGACTCAAAGACTACTGTGACGCAGACACCACAAGGCACGCGGCCTGTAGAGGCGGCGCGCACTTGCGGAAATTTTGAGGTGCCTGGAGTGGCGGCCTGGGTAAGGCCGCCGAATCTTCAGCGAGTTGTTGCCAGTTCCTGTTGGACGCTGGCGACAGTGCGAGGCCAAGGTTTACCAGCCTGAACCTTCGCTGGCAAGGCCTTGATGGCAGAAACAGCCGCATCACGATTGGCGAAGTTGCCGTAGGTGATCACGTAGAGAGGCTTGCCGTTGAGGACTTTCTTGAAATAACGGTACTCGCCGCCCTGTTCCTTGACGAAGCTTTGCGCGGCCGCTTCGGAGCTGGTGCCGAGAATCTGCACCACGTAGTTGCTCGTCGGCTGACCGGCGTACCAGCTGCCACCGGCGGCTTTGGCCACGGTAACCGGCTTCTCGGCCGGTTTGGCGGCGGCGACTGGCTTGGCTGGCGCTGGCGCCGGTTTGGTCGATGGTGCTGGCGCTGCCGGAGCAGGCTTGGCAGTAGCGATCTGAGTCGGAGCAGGCACAGGTTTGGCCGCAGGCACTGGAACCGGCGTCGGTGCAGGCCCGGCTGGAACGCCCGCTGGTGGCGCCGAAGTGGTCACGGTTGGCGGCGTATCGCTGGAGCCTTCCAGTGGCACGCCGTCATCGCCTTCGGTGATTCCGCCAGCGGCTTCAGCCAACGGGCCGCGCATCACCGGTTGCGAATTGCCGACCAGCGGCAATGGCATGGGCTGCGTGTTGCCGGCGAACTCGACGTTCGGTGCAGCGCCATTGGCAGCGCCCTGGCCCAATGGCAGTTGTGCCTGTTCGTTGGCGGGTGCGCCGGTGGTTGGCGCCTTGTTGCGACCCGGCATCAACCAGGCGGCGGCGACCGCGACCACAACGACGGCGGAAATCGCCAATACGTGTTTCTTCGGCATGTTGAACCCCATACTTGGACGCTTGACCGCAGAGCGGCTGGCAATCATGACTTCTATCAGAGCATCGCGAGCGACCTGGTTGATGTTGCCCGGCCAACCCTCGGAGCTTTCGTGAATATCAGAGATCTGATCCGCGGTGAAAAGTTCGACACCCCGGCCGGCACCTTCCAGCCGTTGGTCGAGATACTCGCGGGTCTCTTCTTCGGTGTACGGCTGCAGTTCGATGACGTGGAAGCGCTCTTCCTCGAGGTGCAAAGCCTCGAGCTGAGCGATCAGCGACGACTCACCGAACAGGAACACATGCGGACGACCTTCCGGAGCGCCGGCACCCAGCGCCATCAGCGCTTCGAGAGCGGACTCGTCGAGTTGCTCGGCGTCATCCACCAGCAAATAGACTTCCTGGCCAGTCAGCGCGAGTTGCACCACCTGATCCAGAATCGCGCCGACTTCGGCCTGGGCCACGTTAAGCGCCTGAGCGACCTGACGCAGCACGCCCGCCGCATCGCCGGCACCGCGTGCGGAGACAACAACGCTCTGCACCGATTGCTTGTTGGTGCTGGCCACCAGTGCCTGACGCAGCAGCGTCTTGCCGCTGCCCTGCGGGCCGGTGACTACCAACAGCAACTGGCTGTAACGCGCCAGGTGATGCAGTTGACCCAGCACCGGTTTGCGCTGGGCCGGGAAGAACTTGAAGCCCGGCACCCGCGGAGCGAAGGGGTCGTGACTTAACTGGAAATGGCCGAGGAACGCCTCGTCGGCATGCAAACTAGTCATCGGAATCTTATTAACCTTTAAGCTGAGCCAGGGCGCGGTAATCCGCTCCCAGCGTGGCCTGTAGAACTTCTTTCGGATAATCGTCGGTCACTACCGCTTCACCCATCCGGCGCAGCAGCACCAGGCGCAGACGACCGTCGATCACTTTTTTATCAATAGCCATGTGTTCGAGAAAATCAGCTTCGCTCATCTCTATAGGCGGAACCACCGGCAGACCGGCGCGCTGGAACAGACGAATGCCGCGATCGCGCTCCTGTTCGCTGATCCAGCCCAGACGCGCAGACATCTCCAGCGCCATCACGGTGCCAGTCGCCACCGCTTCACCATGCAGCCAGACACCATAGCCCATGTGGGTCTCGATGGCGTGGCCGAAGGTGTGGCCGAGATTGAGCGTGGCACGTACGCCGGTTTCCTTCTCATCGGCGCCGACCACCGCAGCCTTGGCTGCACAGGAGCGCTCGATGGCATACGTCAGGGCTTTCTGGTCCAGCGCACGCAGGGCGTCAACGTTGTCCTCCAGCCAGGTCAGGAACGGCTCGTCGCAGATCAGGCCGTACTTGATGACTTCCGCCAAACCCGCCGACAGCTCACGCGGTGGCAGGGTCTTCAGGGACGCGGTGTCGATCAGCACCACGTTCGGCTGATAGAACGCGCCGACCATGTTTTTGCCCAGCGGATGGTTGATCCCGGTCTTGCCGCCCACCGACGAATCGACCTGGGACAGCAATGTAGTGGGGATCTGAATGAAATCGACGCCACGCTGGTAGCAGGCAGCAGCAAAACCGGCCATATCGCCGATCACGCCGCCGCCGAGGGCGATCACGGTAGTGCGGCGGTCATGACGAGCGGTCAGCAGACCGTCGAAGATCAGTTGCAGGGTTTCCCAGTTCTTGAAGGCTTCACCGTCCGGCAGCACCACGGAAATCACTGAGAACTGCGCAAGGCTGCGAGTCAGACGCTCGAGATAGAGCGGCGCAACGGTCTCGTTGGAGATGATTGCCACTTGCCGCCCATGGATATGCGGAGCCAGCAGCTCGGGCTGATCCAACAAACCTTCGCCAATATGAATCGGGTAGCTGCGCTCGCCTAGATCGACCTTGAGTGTCTGCATGTGTCCCCACAGTGAAGATGGAAGCAGGCGTCCTGCCCTGAATTATTGGTTATCTGCGGCCTATAGCGGGTATGACGCCGCTCGCACGCCCTCCGCCACAACCTCGCCGGGCTGTGACAGGACGCCGAGGATAGCGCATTTCGGGCGATGCTTTAACGGGGTGGAAGCTGCGCCAGGCGGTCGAGAATGTCGAGCACTACCATGCGCGGTGGCCGTTCATCGGTTTCCACTACCAGATCGGCGATTTCCCGATAGAGCGGATCACGTATTGCGAGGAGGTCGCGCAGGGTTTTCTCGGGATTGGCGGTGCGCAGCAGCGGCCGATTGCGATCGCGCGCCGTGCGGCCGACCTGCTGCTCGACGGAGGCGTGCAGATACACCACACGGCCGCCTTCATGCAGGGCCTTGCGGTTGGCGTCACGCATTACCGCGCCACCGCCGGTCGCCAGCACCACGCCGTCGAATCCGCACAGTTCGGCGATCATCGCCTGCTCACGGTCACGAAAGCCGGGCTCGCCTTCCTTGTCGAAGATCCACGGGATATTGGCGCCCGTGCGCAGTTCAATTTCCTTGTCGGAATCTTTGAACGGCAGGCGCAGCTCTTTGGCCAGCAACCGGCCGATGGTGCTTTTTCCAGCGCCCATCGGTCCTACAAGAATCAAATTTCGCACAGAATCAACGACTCACAGCAATCGCCTGGTTATTCATGATCC
>NZ_JBIUWI010000137.1:0-4053 GCF_044743385.1 Pseudomonas sp. NPDC087639
AGCACCTGGCCGGCTTGATCATCCGTCTGGAACTGCTGTCTGTGCAGGTCTACGGTCTGGTGGCTTATGCCTTCTTCAACAAGCGTTCGCTGGAAGCCGGTATCAAGTACATGGTGCTGTCGGCCGCCGGTTCCGCGTTCCTGCTGTTCGGTATGGCGCTGCTGTACGCAGACGCCGGTTCGCTGAGCTTCGTCGGTATCGGTCAGGCACTGGCTGCCACTGGTCTGCCTAGCCCGCTGGCACAATTGGGCCTGGGCATGATGCTGATCGGTCTGGCGTTCAAGCTGTCGCTGGTACCGTTCCACCTGTGGACGCCGGACGTCTACGAAGGTGCTCCGGCACCGGTCGCAGCGTTCCTCGCGACCGCGTCGAAAGTGGCAGTGTTTGCGGTGATGGTGCGTCTGTTCCAGATCTCCCCTGCTGCAAGCAGTGGCGTACTGAGCGACGTGCTGAGCGTGATCGCCGTCGCCTCGATCCTGTTCGGTAACCTGCTGGCCCTGACCCAGAGCAACCTCAAGCGTCTGCTCGGTTACTCGTCCATCGCGCACTTCGGCTACCTGCTGATCGCACTGGTGGCGAGCAAGGGTCTGGCGGTAGAAGCCATCGGCGTCTACCTGGTCACCTACGTGATCACCAGCCTTGGCGCGTTCGGTGTGATCACTCTGATGTCCTCGCCGTACAACGGCCGTGACGCAGACGCCCTGTACGAGTACCGCGGCCTGTTCTGGCGCCGTCCGTACCTGACCGCCGTACTGACCGTGATGATGCTGTCCCTGGCCGGTATCCCGCTGACCGCAGGCTTCATCGGCAAGTTCTACATCATCGCCACCGGTGTCGAGTCGCACCAATGGTGGCTGGTCGGTTCGCTGGTACTGGGCAGCGCCATCGGCGTCTTCTACTACCTGCGCGTGATGGTCACCCTGTACCTGATCGAGCCAAACCTGCGTCGCCACGATGCGCAACTGCACTGGGAACAGAAGGCAGGCGGCGTGATGCTGCTGGCCATCGCCCTGGTTGCGTTCTTCCTCGGCGTTTACCCGCAGCCATTGCTGACTCTGGTTCAGCAGGCGGGTCTGGCGGGCTGATAGCTCGGCTGGCTACACATGAAAACGGCACCTTCGGGTGCCGTTTTTGTTTTTGTGGGATTTAGCATCTCGAGCGCTTGCGCTGGCCTCATCGCGGGCAAGCCCGGCTCCCACAGGTTTCGATGGTTTCACAAAGTCTGTAACCACTCTGGACCATTGTGGGAGCGAGCCTGCTCGCGAAGGCGTCGGCACATTCAGCCTCTTCATACCCTGCCCCCCGCCGCTATCGCGATTCGGCGTTGGACACTGCTGCGGGATTGTTCCGACACGGCAATTGCGAAGTCTCTTCATAGATCAATCGAACGTTCTCACCACACGCGGCGATTCGTCCTACAGGTGTTTTTACGACCGGCGTCTACCGTTGAAAAAGGGACGAAAAGCAAGGCCAGGAAGCCTTGACCGATTCGATTTTCGAGACAACACTATACGTAGGTAACGTACAGAACATGGATGCTCTATTTATCGAATTACCTGTGTTTCAGAAGCACCGAGACGACTATCTGGATGACGATCTGTTTCGCAGCTTTCAACTGGAGTTGCTGAAAAATCCGGAAGCAGGCGATCTCATCGAGGACACAGGCGGGCTTCGTAAAATTCGCTTTGGCGACCAACGAAGAGGGAAAGGTAAACGCAGCGGATTACGAGTGATTTATTACTGGTGGTCAGGCTTCGATCAGTTCTGGCTCTTTACCGTCTACAACAAAAACGAGCAGGACCATCTGACGCCTGCCCAGAAAAAACTTTTCAGAAAAACACTGGATAGAGAACTCAACGCGAGAAGCCACTATGAAACGTGACATTTTTTCCGAACTGATGGATGGACTCGAAGCACTGGCCGATGAACGCCAAGGCAAAATCACCTTGCGTACCCACAAGGTTCAGTTGCCAAAACTGATGCCAATCACTGCGGAGGAAGTGGTAGCCATCCGTCAGCAACTTAATCTTTCTCGGTCAGTATTCGCGATGTATCTACGCACCAACACGCGAACGCTCGAAAACTGGGAGCAAGGACGAGCAACACCCAATGCTCAGGCAACAACCTTGATCCGTCTGGTGGAGCGTTTTCCGCAGACAATCGAACAACTCGCAGCCCTGACCTGATATCCAAGGCCTTTGCCCCATCCACATGACGAAATTGTAATTCCCTCATCACCTTGGCGTTATCCGCAGCTTGCAACGATGTCACCCGGCGACCATGCCGGCGGGCGCTTGCCCGTCGAACAATAAAACCCACGCCGAAGCACGTTCCCGTTCTGCCGAACCCAAGGAGTGTTTGATGGTTAACAATACAAAAATGTCGATGGCCGCTTTAGCGGTGGTGGTCGGCTCCGGGCCGTCCATGGTGTTTGCAGAAGAAAAAGCCGAAGGCTTTATCGAAGGCAGCAGCCTGACGGTGCTCAACCGTAACTTCTACTTCAATCGTGATCACCGCAACGGCGAGTCCAGCCCGACCGGCAACGGTTATTCCGAAGCCTGGTCGCATGCAGTGATCAGCAAGTTCGAATCCGGCTTTACCCAAGGCACCGTAGGGGTCGGTGTTGATGCGTTTGCGATGATCGGTTTGAAACTCGACACCGGTGACGGGCGCAACGGTGGCCGTAGTTCGTTTGATGTGCTGCCGGTCAACAGTGACGGCGAGGCGCGGGATGAATACACCAAGGTCGGTGGCGCCGCGAAAGTGCGGGCATTCGATACAGTGGTCAGGGTCGGCGATGTATTCCCGGCCAACCCGGTGGTCGCGGCCGGTGACTCGCGTTTGCTGCCGGAAAGCTTTCGCGGCGTGACGGCGACCAACACCAGTATTGAAGG
Source organism: Pseudomonas sp. NPDC087639 (assembly GCF_044743385.1). NCBI lineage: Bacteria > Pseudomonadati > Pseudomonadota > Gammaproteobacteria > Pseudomonadales > Pseudomonadaceae > Pseudomonas > Pseudomonas sp. NPDC087639. The sequence continues at coordinate 2,895 of NZ_JBIUWI010000137.1, forward strand.
TCTTTCAGTTCAGGGTGGTCGACTGCATGCGATGAGCCAACCGGTGTCCAGCGACATGCGCGAGAACTTCGCGACCTTCTATGCCGGCCCGGTCGATTCGCCATGGATCGCTTACGGCGGCGGCGATTATGTACTGAACAAAAACCTCAGTTTCAGCCTGTATTCCAGCCGCCTCAAGGATGCCTGGAACCAGTACTACGCTGGCACCGCGTGGACATATCCGCTGTCGGATGACCTGTCGCTGTTCGGTGGTCTGAACTATTACAAGGCTGTCGACGAAGGCAAACAACTGCTCGGGGAGTTCGACAACAACATCTGGAGCGGCCGTGCCGGCGTGAAATTCGGCGCGCATTCCGTCGCCCTCTCGCATCAGCGCAACAACGGTAACGACGACTTCGATTACCTGCGCCAGTCCGATTCGATCTTCCTCGACAACTCCATCCAGTACAGCGACTTCAACTCACCGAAAGAACGTTCATGGATGGTTCGCTACGACCTCGACATGACCACCTATGGCGTGCCCGGTCTGTCGTTCATGACCCGTTATGCGCGCGGCACCGACGCCGACTATTCCAACGCCAACGCCGTGTACATGCGCCGCGATGGCGACGGCAATCCACTGACCGACCAGAAGCGTTGGGAGCGAAACATCGAAGTGAAATACGTGGTGCAGAGTGGTTCGTTGAAGGACATGTCGTTGCGCTTGCGCCAGGCCACCACTCGCGCCACGGCATTCGAGTCGGACCTGGATGAAGTGCGGGTGATTGTCGAGTATCCGTTGGCGATTCTCTGAGTTTACGAGCAATGCACATTCACCTTTAGAAGCTCCTTGCTCCTTTGGAAAGAGGTGAATTTTTTGGCGTCCTTTGGGGCGCCTTTTTTTGTTTTGCGTTTGCCTTGGCATTGTTTTCCAAAGCTGGAAACAGCCCTCCCCCAGAGGGAGAGGGAACTGACCTAGGTGATTGTTGAAGATACATCGACCTGGAAAACCGAGTCGTACTCAGATTTTGAAAGGCTTGAAGATCTGCTCCCTTTCCCCATCGCCCCCTTGGGGGAGAGGGCTGGGGTTGATCTGGTCAAACGATACTGGACACGGTTATAGGGTTAAGGTCATTTCTCATGCTGCCAAGGCTTCCATGGCTACCGGAGTTCGATAGCC
>NZ_JBIUWI010000138.1:0-4031 GCF_044743385.1 Pseudomonas sp. NPDC087639
TACCGCCGCCGCCAACCGATGCTGTTTCATGCTATTTCCTTGTTCATGCGCCGAAAGGGCAATCGAGTAAAGCCGCGAGCTTATCAGGCCGCCACGACCAATGGCTACCGGCATGAGAGCAGTAAACCTGCGATAAGTTCAGGGATTAAAACGCATTTGGGCAAAGCAATGATGAAGCTTATGTCATCTGGTCGCGACAACGACCGACTTACATTCCCCCAACATCTGGCGTAATGGCCACTTGCCACGCAGGGTCATGCTCAGGCATAACAGCGCAACAATTCGACAAGGATGTTTATCTTGCGCCTTTTATTCCGCGTGCTGGCTCTGGTCGTCGTGCTGCTGGGACTCGTCCTCGCGGTGGTTTTGTACTACGTGGCCAATCCGAAAATGCCCTTCTACACGCCCGCGCAGCAGGTGCATTACCTGAATCAGTGGGCGGAAGAAGAACGACAGACCTATTACTTCACGCCCCAGGGCACGCAAGTCAAAGGGTTGCGCTATGAGTGGTTTCAGGCGCTGGAGTTGCCCTTTTCGCAGCAACGTTTCGCCGCCCCCGAATACCTCGCGCGCTTCGGTTTTCTCGTCGATCCGCAACAGAAAGCCACGCCGGGCAATCCCGGCAACCTGCCCGTCGGCTTTGCGCGACACCAGAATCCCGGGAGCACCGAGCAATATCTGGACATAACTTGTGCCGCTTGCCACACCGGTGAACTGCGCTTCAACGGCCAAGCCGTGCGCATTGACGGTGGTTCGGCACAGCACGTACTGCCGTCGAGTGTTCCTACGCTGCGCGGTGGCAGTTTCGGACAGGCATTGGTCGCCAGCCTGACCTCGACTTACCTCAACCCATGGAAATTCGAACGCTTTGCCCGTCAGGTGCTGGGCGATGACTACGACGCCCGCCACGAGCAATTGCGCAAGGATTTCAAAAGCTCGCTGTACACCTTTCTGAAAGTCGCATGGAACGACACGCATCGCGGCCTCTACCCCACCGAGGAAGGCCCGGGCCGCGCCGATGCCTTCGGGCGGATTGCCAACGCGACGTTCGGCGATGCCATCTCCCCCGCCAACTATCGCGTGGCCAACGCGCCGGTGGACTACCCGCAGCTATGGGATATGTGGACGTTCGACTGGGTGCAGTGGAACGGTTCGGCGCAACAACCGATGGCGCGCAACATCGGCGAGGCATTGGGGGTCGGTGCCACGCTGCAGTTCTTCAACGCCAACGGTCAGCCGTTGCAAGGCGATGACCGTTACGCCTCCAGCGTCCGTGTACGCGACCTGCACAAGATCGAAGAAACCCTGCAACGCCTACAACCACCCGCCTGGCCGGAAGCTCTGTTTGGTACCGTCGACAGATCGCAGGCAGCCAAGGGACGCGCGCTGTTTACAGAGAACTGCGCCGCTTGCCACGTCCCACGCAAAACCCAGGAAGGCGAACGCTGGGTGCAGCATTTGCGCATGGTGCCCGTGGATGTCATCGGCACCGACCCGAACGCCGCCAACAACATCGCCACCCACCGCTTCGACCTGACGGCGCTGCAATGGGATCTGAAAGAGCTGGAAAAGATGGACGTAAAGCTGCATCCAACACCGACGCAACCGCTCGATCTGAGCCAGTTGTCAGTGGCTAAAGGCCTGGCTTACGTCACCGCATTCGTCGAAAACCGCGCTTATCGCGAAGCGAAGGTGACGCCTGAGGAGAAACCCGGGCTCGACGGTTTTGGTCTGCCGATCGGCGTTCGCGAACAAGTCGCCTACAAGGCGCGCCCACTGGCCGGCATCTGGGCTACCGCGCCGTTTCTACACAACGGTTCGGTACCAAGCATTTATCAATTGCTGTCGCCGCAGGATGAGCGCGCCACCACCTTCTATAAAGGCACCTTCGAATACGACCCGCGACATCTGGGCTACCGCACCGAAGCCTTCACCAATGGTTTTGTGTTCGACACGCGGGTTACCGGCAACCACAACAGCGGCCATGAATTCCGCGCCGGCGAGCGCGGCAATGGCGTTATCGGCCGGCTGTTGCAGCCCGAAGAACGCTGGGCATTGCTGGAATACCTGAAAGTTCTGGGCGGCCCGCTCGAGGCGCAATTGCCATGATCTCGACCTTCAAGAAAGAATTGCCTTTGTTGGCCAGAGTCTGGTTGTGGCTGGGACGATTGCTGGGCAAAACGTTGTTGATCGTGTTCGCCATCGGACTGCTCGGCTGGGCCGTCGCCACGGCGTGGTTTGCCTGGCAGCACCGTGGCCCGGTTTCAGCATTGGAGCAGATTCCGCCAGGCGAGTCGGCCATGACTCAGGATGTGATCCAGACGGCCGTGCGCATCGTCGATCAACACCGCGAAGGCACTCGCTATTTACGCGACGCTCACGCCAAGGCCCATGGTTGTGTGAAAGCGCAGGTGCAGGTTCTGCCGCAACTGGCACAGTCATTGCGACAGGGTGTCTTCAGTGAGCCGGGTAAAACCTGGCAGGCGATGATTCGACTGTCCAATGGCAATGCCTATCCGCAGTTCGACAGCATGCGCGACGCCCGTGGCATGGCGATCAAGTTGCTCGACGTGCCGGGCATGCAACTGCTCGGTAACCGCCAGCAACAGCGCGAACAAGACTTCGTGATGTTCAGTCACCCGAACTTCTTTGTCAGCGATGTCGCCGAGTATCGTCAGAATGTGGCGGCGCAGGCTGACGGTAAAAAGGTCATGGCGTTTTTTCCGGGATGGGATCCACGCACCTGGCAGATCCGCCATCTGTTTATTGCGCTGGCAACACTGTCGCCGCCGCCGGACAGTCCGACCGGGACGACTTACTTCTCGGTATCGCCCTACAAGTTGGGTGAGGCCAATGTGAAATTTCGGGTAACGCCCGATCCGGACAATTGCCCAACCTACACCTTGCCCAAGCAGAACCACGATTTGCCGAACTTCCTGCGCGGCGCGCTGAATCAGCAGTTATCAACGGATCGCGTGCCTGCTTGTTACGTGCTGCAGATCCAGCGCCAGGATGCCAATAAATACATGCCGATCGAGGACACCAGCATCGAGTGGCGCGAGCAAGATGCACCGTTCGAATCCGTGGCCCGCATCACCCTGCCACCTCAGGATTTCGATACACCACAGCAAAATCTTCTATGCGACAACCTTTCGTTCAACCCATGGTTTGGCATCGAAGCACATCGCCCGATCGGCGGAATCAACCGACTGCGTAAAGCGGTGTACGAAGCGGTCAGCGACTATCGCCACCAGCGCAACGGCGAATGATCAATGCCTGGCCGGTACGTTCTTCAAAGCGGATGATGCCGCAACCTTTCCGACACGCGGCCAGGTTTTGCTCGGAAGAAGAACGCTGAGGATTCCGGCGTTGGGGACTTTGTCGACAAACATTTGCGGACTCACAGCGCCGGCGCTGATTTTTTGCTCAAGGCCTTGAGCAAGCGAAGAACATTGCCCATTGTCCGAAAGTGACCCGTCTGGCAGGCACTACATAGATATATGCAGCGAAAAAAAACCCAAACGCCAGACAGCAAAAAGCCCGCACTAGGCGGGCTTTCTGTGGTTATCTGGCGTTCAGTGTTCCAGATTACCGAATATGGCGCAGCGGACGGGACTCGAACCCGCGACCCCCGGCGTGACAGGCCGGTATTCTAACCGACTGAACTACCGCTGCGCGAAACGCTTGAAACGAATGGTGGGTGATGACGGGATCGAACCGCCGACATTCTGCTTGTAAGGCAGACGCTCTCCCAGCTGAGCTAATCACCCTTCGCTTCGTTACGGGGCGCATTATGCCACAAGTTTTCATAAAGTGTTGATTTAATTGAAGTTTTTTCAAAAAAATCTGAAAACCGGTGAAACAACACATCCCGCGGGTACAACGTACAAACTTGAGACAGAAAAAAACCCGCCTCAGCGGGTTTTTCCGTGGTGACCTGGCGTTCAGCGTTCCAGGTTACCGAATATGGCGCAGCGGACGGGACTCGAACCCGCGACCCCCGGCGTGACAGGCCGGTATTCTAACCGACT
>NZ_JBIUWI010000139.1:0-4014 GCF_044743385.1 Pseudomonas sp. NPDC087639
GGTTCCGCCGAACTACGACTCGCTGATCGGCAAGCTGATCACTTACGGCGCCACCCGCGACGAAGCCATGGCGCGCATGCGCAATGCCCTGGACGAAATCGTGGTTGACGGGATCAAGACCAACATCCCGTTGCACCGTGATCTGGTTCGTGACGAAGGCTTCTGCAAAGGGGGCGTGAATATTCACTACCTCGAGCACAAGCTGGCTGGCGAGAAGCACTAAGCTTCAGCCCGCACCAGACAAAGCCGCCTTCGGGCGGCTTTGTTGTATCTACACGCTTCACAATTCCCCTGTGGGAGCGAGCCCGCTCGCGAAGCGGCCGTTTCAGTCGCCATTCTCGTTGTTGACCCAGCGCAATCGCGAGCAGGCTCGCTCCCACAGTATCCCTGCCTGGCTCAACATCTGCGCTACAAAGCAGCTCCCACAAACCCTGCGCGCTCGCGTAAACTTGCGCGCTTCTCGCTGGCCGCTAGGCTGCAATCATATTTTTTCAAAGGTGCCCGCCATGCCTTGGCTGCAAGTACGACTCGCCATCAGCCCGGAACAAGCCGAAACCTACGAAGACGCTTTCCTTGAAGTGGGCGCCGTATCGGTGACATTCATGGACGCCGAAGATCAGCCGATCTTCGAGCCGGAACTCAACACCACACCGCTGTGGGCGCACACGCACCTGCTGGCCCTGTTCGAGGGCGGCACTGAAGCCGCACCGGTACTGGCCCATCTGGAATTGCTGACCGGCAGCCCGCTGCCGGAGCATCACAGCGAAGTCATCGAAGACCAGGATTGGGAACGCAGCTGGATGGACGGTTTCCAGCCAATGCGTTTCGGCCAGCGCCTGTGGATCGTGCCGAGCTGGCACGCTGCTCCAGAGCCTGACGCCGTCAACCTGCTGCTCGATCCGGGTCTGGCGTTCGGCACCGGCACGCACCCGACCACCGCGTTGTGCCTGGAATGGCTCGACGGCCAGGATCTGAAAGACTGCAACGTGCTGGACTTCGGCTGCGGCTCGGGGATTCTGGCCATCGCCGCCCTGTTGCTCGGCGCTAAAGAAGCAGTCGGCACCGACATTGACGTGCAGGCGCTGGAAGCCTCGCGTGACAATGCCGGTCGCAACAACATTGCCGACGAGCTGTTCCCGCTGTATCTGCCGGAAGATCTGCCGCAGGTCAAAGCCGACGTGCTGGTTGCCAACATTCTGGCCGGCCCGCTGGTTTCGCTGGCTCCGCAACTGTCCAGCCTGGTCAAATCCGGGGGGCGTCTGGCGCTGTCTGGCATCCTCGCCGAACAAGGTGAAGAAGTCGCTGCCGCTTATGCTCAGGACTTCGATCTCGACCCGATCGCCAATCGCGATGGCTGGGTGCGCATTACCGGGCGTCGGCGCTAGAATGGCCGCCTGCATAATCCGGATCGCCGCATGACCGACAGTTTCGTCACTCAGTGCCCGCATTGCCAAACCAGTTTCCGTGTCAGCCATGCTCAATTGAGCGTGGCCCGCGGGGTGGTTCGCTGCGGCTCTTGCCTGCAAGTGTTCAACGCCGCCAAACAGCTGCTTGAGCAACACGCTGGCAAGGACGCGGTGACGCCGGTCGCGCCGCCGATTGAAACGCTGCCCGTCGAGGAGCTACCGCTTGTCGAGCCCCAGGCCATCGTCGAGCCGTCCCCGCCGCGCGCCATCAGCCAAAAGCAGTGGAGCGCCTCGGAGCTGGACCTCGACAGCCTGGATCTGGACGAAGAACTCGCCCGTCTCGAACAACGGGAAATCCAGCCGACCACCGAATTCGGTCGTCCGCGCGAAGACTCCCTGAGCGCCCGGCGTGATAGCCCCGAAGCCGATGAAACCGTGTGGCGCGACAGTCTGTTCAGTGCGCGTGACGACGAGCACACGCCCACGCCAGAGGCAGAAGACGAAGCCGATCCGCAAATCCTTGACGTCGAACAGGAAAAAACCACGCGCACCGAGCCCTCGCTGTCGCTGGAACCGGTGGATCTGGACGACGAGCCGGCGATCCCGCAACTGCGTCTGCACGATCCGATTGATCCGAATGCCCGTCGCGAGCACCTGTCCGCCAGTGACGAAGCCGATGACGACGATCTGCCTGCAATCGAGCCATCGCGCAAAAAACGCGAACGCGCAGAACCCGGCGTGCGCGCCGAAGTGTTGCAGGACCTGACTGACGACCCGCTGCAACTGGACTGGCAGAAACGCCGCTCGCCGTGGGGTCGACGCCTGCTATGGCTGACGCTGGTGTTGCTGGCCGCCGGTGGCTTGGCTTTCCAGTACATCGCCTATCATTTTGATGAACTGGCACGTCAGGATCAGTACCGCCCATGGTTCCAGCAAGTCTGCCCGCAGATCGGTTGCACTGTGCCGTCCAAGGTCGACATCGCCAAAATCAAGAGCAGCAATCTGGTGGTGCGCAGCCATCCGGAGTTCAGCGGTGCGCTGGTGGTCGACGCGATCATCTATAACCGCGCGACGTTCTCCCAGCCGTTTCCGCTGCTGGAACTGCGTTTTGCCGACCTTAACGGCCATCTGATCGCCAGTCGCCGCTTCAAACCCGGCGAATACCTCAACGGCGACCTCGAAGGTCTGGCGGAGATGCCGCCGCAAACGCCGATTCACATCGCCCTGGATATTCTCGATCCAGGCCCGAAAGCGGTGAATTACAGCCTGAGTTTTCACTCGCCCGAGTGAACCGCTTCACCGCTTCTTGATTGACGGCAATTTTCTGACTTCGCGCTGCGCAACCAAACCGCTGGCGATAACGGAATAACTGTTCAGATTTTGTTCAATTCAGCCTTTATCCAGTCATCGAGAGCGGGTATCATGCCCACCCTTTTTCGAACTCTCATGATCCGGCCCCACTTCAGGGAAGTCCTATGTCGGCGGTACGCATCGGCCCATATACATTACAGAACGGCTTGATTCTCGCCCCGATGGCGGGCGTCACCGACCAGCCCTTTCGTCAGCTGTGCAAGCGTCTGGGCGCGGGGCTTGTAGTCTCGGAAATGGTCACCAGTGACATGAGCCTGTGGAACACCCGCAAGTCGCGCATGCGCATGATCCACGAAGGCGATCCCGAACCACGCTCGGTACAGATCGCCGGTGGCGACGCGCAGATGCTGGCGGATGCAGCACGGGCCAACGTCGAACTGGGCGCACAGATTATTGATATCAACATGGGTTGCCCGGCAAAAAAGGTCTGCAACAAGGCCGCCGGCTCTGCGTTGCTGAAGGATGAAGCACTGGTCACCGAGATCCTGCAGGCCGTCGTGGCTGCGGTTGATGTGCCGGTGACCCTGAAGATCCGCACCGGATGGGATCGCGACAACAAGAACGGCCTGACCGTGGCAAAGATCGCCGAGCAGGCCGGGATCACCGCGCTGGCAGTGCATGGCCGCACTCGCGCCGATCTGTACACCGGCGAAGCCGAGTACGACACGATTGCCGCGATCAAGCAGGCTGTGTCGATCCCGGTGTTTGCCAATGGCGATATCGATTCGCCGGAAAAGGCCCGCTACGTGCTCGACGCGACCGGTGCCGATGGCCTGTTGGTAGGCCGTGCCGCCCAAGGGCGGCCATGGATTTTTCGCGAGATCGATCATTACCTGCGTACCGGCGAGAAATTGCCGGCCCCGCAACTGATCGAAGTGGAACGCATACTGCTAGAGCATCTGGCCGCACTTCACGCTTTCTATGGGGACGTGATGGGCGTGCGCATTGCTCGAAAGCATGTGGGCTGGTATCTCGCAACCTTGCCGGGCGCCAGGGAGTTTCGCGCCCACTTCAATCGTTTGGATGGTACGGAAACACAATGCGCCAACGTTCGGGAGTTCTTCGCCGAGCGTTACAAAAGCCTGACAGGGGACGAAGAAGGGGTGGCCGCATGACGATGATGACCGAGACTTTAGTGAGTGGACCAGCTCCCGTGAGCGACAACGTGAATTTGAAACAGCACCTCAATACTCCGAGCGAAGAAGGGCAGACCCGTCGCGGGAGTGTCGAGAAGGCG
>NZ_JBIUWI010000140.1:0-3840 GCF_044743385.1 Pseudomonas sp. NPDC087639
GTATCCCTGATAATTCGGGTGCTGCCGCGCGCAGAATCCGCAGCGGGTTGGCATTTACCGTGAGCTCCGAAAGGGGAGGTCACGCATCATGGCTAATTTAGGCAGTGTTTCCGAAGCGTTCGCTCGAGGTCATTCGCAGTTGACTGCACTTTGTGAACTGGCCTTGAATGTTTGCCTGCCAGGCGAGTTAAAACTCTGCTCGGCGGTGTGATTCAGGCCTCATGTCACCTGCGCTTGTTACAACTGCAAACTCCACCGTTACGTAGCGAAAGCCCCGTAGGACGGCCTCGCGTCCTGGTGAATTGCGTTGGTCAGGGCCGGTTTTTGACCGTGGTGCCGCTGTCCAGGCCGCTTTTGGCGGCGTTCGCGACTATAGCAGCAATGATTAAGTGCTTCAATTCCATAAAAATTGTTATCATCCGCGCCATGACAACTACTGCCCCTTCGACTCCAGGCGTTCAACTGCTTGAAGTCTCGCCGGAGTATGCCGGCCAACGAATCGACAATTTCCTCCTCGCCCGGCTCAAAGGCGTGCCCAAGACCTTGATTTACCGCATTTTGCGCAAAGGCGAAGTGCGTGTGAACAAAGGTCGGATCAAGCCCGAATACAAGCTGCAGGCCGGCGATATCGTGCGTGTGCCACCAGTTCGCGTGCCGGAGCGTGACGAGCCGGTGCCTCTGGCCCAAGGCCTTTTGCAGCGCCTGGAAGCCTCGATTGTCTACGAAGACAAAGCGCTGATCGTGATCAACAAGCCCGCCGGCATTGCGGTTCACGGCGGCAGCGGTTTGAATTTCGGCGTAATCGAAGCCTTTCGTCAGTTGCGTCCGGATGCCAAGGAGCTGGAACTGGTTCACCGTCTCGATCGCGACACCTCCGGCCTGCTGATGATCGCCAAGAAGCGCAGCATGCTGCGTCACTTGCACGAAAAACTGCGTGGCGATGGCGTCGATAAACGCTACATGGCGCTGGTTCGCGGTAACTGGGCGACCTCGATCAAGCAGGTCAGTGCGCCGTTGCTCAAGAGCAATCTGCGCTCCGGCGAGCGCATGGTCGAAGTCAATGATGAAGGCAAAGAAGCCCTGACCGTGTTCAAGGTGCTGCGCCGCTTCGGCGATTTCGCCACCATGGTCGAGGCCAAGCCTGTTACCGGGCGTACCCACCAGATTCGCGTCCATACCTTGCACGCCGGGCATTGCATTGCCGGTGACAGCAAGTACGGCGATGACGACTTCACCAAGGAAATCCGTGATCTGGGCGGCAAGCGCCTGTTCCTGCACGCTTACATGCTGACCGTGCCCCTGCCCGATGGCGGCAAGCTGACCTTGCAGGCCCCGGTCGATGAGATGTGGGCCAAAACTGTGGAGCGCCTGAGTGCAGCACCCTGATTACAAATTGCTGATTTTTGATTGGGACGGCACGCTGGCTGATTCCATTGGTCGGATTGTCGAGGCGATGCACGTTGCGTCCGAACGTTCCGGTTTTCAGTTGCGTGACGATTTTGCCGTCAAAGGCATTATTGGTCTGGGCTTGCCGGAGGCGATACGCACGCTGTATCCCGAGATCGGCGATGCCGAGCTGATTGCATTCCGTGAGTTTTACGCTGAGCACTACATCGCCGCGGAGGCCGTACCTTCGCCGTTGTTCGAAGGTGTTGTCGAGTCGATGGCCTCGTTTCGCGATGATGGCTATCACTTGGCTGTCGCGACTGGTAAGGCCCGTCGCGGGCTGGATCGCGTACTCAAGGCGCACGGCTGGGAAGATTATTTCGATATCACCCGCGCTGCCGATGAAACTGCCAGCAAGCCGCACCCTCTGATGCTTGAGCAGATTCTCGCCCATTGCGGCGTACGTCCCGAGCAGGCGCTGATGGTCGGGGATTCGTCCTTCGATCTCGAAATGGCGCGCAACGCAGGGATGGGCTCGGTAGCGGTCAGCTATGGCGCGCAATCGATCGAGGCGTTGAAGCTATTTGAGCCGCGCCTGTCGATCGACCGTTTTTCCGAATTGCATGCCTGGCTGGGGAAGCAGGCTTAATACGTTTTTGCTGGGGTGGATGGCATGACCGACGAATGGAAAGCACCGGCCAAGGCAAGTGCCGACGGCGGTGACGAGAAAATCTGGAAGCTGTTGGAGAAGACCCTTCTGGCAGGTGTGCAGGAGCAGCGGCGCTCGCGGCGTTGGGGGATTTTCTTCAAGCTGCTGACGTTTGTTTATCTGTTTGTTGCGCTGATCCTGTTCACGCCGCTGATGGACATGGAAAAGAGCGCCACACGCGGCACCAACTACACCGCTTTGATCGATGTCACTGGCGTGATCGCCGACAAGGAGCCGGCCAGTGCCGACAATATTGTCGGTAGCCTGCGTGCTGCATTCGAAGACAAGAAGGTCAAGGGTGTCATCCTGCGGATCAACAGCCCGGGCGGCAGTCCGGTGCAGTCGGGTTATGTGTATGACGAGATCAAACGCCTGCGAGCGCTGCATCCGGATACCAAGTTGTATGCGGTGATCTCCGATCTCGGCGCGTCGGGTGCGTATTACATCGCCAGCGCGGCGGATCAGATCTATGCCGACAAAGCGAGTCTGGTTGGCTCCATTGGTGTGACGGCGGCGGGTTATGGCTTTGTCGGGACCATGGAGAAGCTCGGTGTCGAGCGTCGTACGTACACGTCCGGCGAGCACAAGTCGTTCCTTGATCCGTTCCAGCCACAGAAGCCTGAAGAAACTGCGTTCTGGCAAAGCGTGCTGGACACTACGCACAAGCAGTTCATCAATAGCGTCAAGCAAGGCCGTGGCGACCGTCTGAAGGACAAAGAGCATCCGGAGCTATTCTCAGGGCTGGTCTGGTCGGGCGAGCAAGCACTGCCGCTTGGGCTGATTGATGGCTTGGGTAATGCCAGTTCCGTGGCGCGTGACGTGATCGGCGAGAAAGAACTGGTGGATTTCACTGTTCAGGAATCACCGTTCGACCGTTTCTCGAAGAAGCTTGGTGCCAGCGTGGCTGAGCAGTTGGCGATGTGGATGGGTTTCCAGGGGCCTTCGTTGCGCTGAGTTGTCGATGCATAAAAAAACCGGCCTTGATGGCCGGTTTTTTGTGGTCATGGGATTTGCACGCCCTCGACCAGCAGCATGTCGATCAGGCGAATCAGCGGCAGGCCGATCAGGCTGGTGGCGTCCGGGCCTTCAGTGGACTGGAACAGGCTCACGCCGAGGCCTTCGGCCTTGAAGCTGCCAGCGCAGTCGTAAGGCTGTTCGATGCGCAGGTAGCGCTCGATGCGAGCCATGTCGAGTTGACGCATGTGTACGGTGAATGGCACGCAATCGACCTGACATTGACCGGTCTGGCTATTGAGAAGGGCCAGGCCGGTCAAGAAGGTCACGCTGGCGCCGCTGGCAGCCAGCAGCTGTTCGCGGGCCTTCTCGAAGGTGTGCGGCTTGCCGATGATCTGATCGCCGAGGACGGCCACCTGGTCCGAGCCGATAATCAGATGAGCGGGATGGCTGTCGGCAAGTGCGCGGGCTTTTTGTTCGGCGAGGCGTTTGACCAGATCGATTGCCAATTCGCCTGGGCGGTGGCTTTCATCGATATCTGGCGAGCTGCAGACGAACGGCAGGTGCAGGCGGGCGAGTAATTCGCGGCGATAAGTCGAGCTTGAAGCGAGTAATAAAGGCAGCATTCGCGTCTCCTGAGGCAGGTGCGGATTCTAGCGGAGGCACGCAAGTGACGGACAGGGCACAATTTCCTTTGACATGGGTGGGTGCATCCCTATAATGCTGCGCCTATGTTGAATGACCCGATTCCACCTCACGTTGACCCGCGCAAATTGGCTGACCGTGGCACC
>NZ_JBIUWI010000141.1:0-3757 GCF_044743385.1 Pseudomonas sp. NPDC087639
TGGTCGGAGCGCAAGTCGGCTGAATAATGAAAACGTCTTTACCGCGAACGTTTTCATTGATCTCGGCAGTAATTTCGCCGTCGGAGAACTTACCGACAGAGATGTCACCGAGAGGGATATGCAGCTGACGTACAACACGCCGAGCCAGATCGGGGTTAGCGTTCCCCGTAAAGACCATCATCTTGGACACGCGCAGTACCTAGAGGCTGAGGGTAACCTGGATGAGTATAGAAAATGGCAGGGGCGGCTGGATTCGAACCAACGCATGGCAGGATCAAAACCTGCTGCCTTACCGCTTGGCGACGCCCCTGTATCTGTTGCATCAAGTGCCGAGCACTTGGTTCCTTTAGAGCAGACTTTGCAGCTTGCGATGCAACATCGAAACGTTGCTTCCTTTTGCTACAAACCCTGTAAGGGTCTCTGTCAGAAGGGCCGAGACTTTATCAGCTTCAGCTTTGCTTGGGAAGCCCCCAAACACACAACTTCCAGTTCCGGTGAGCTTTGCTTCGGTAAATTTACCTAGCAAATCCAATGCGTTACGTACTTCTGGATAACGCCTTGCAACCACCGGCAAGCAGTCATTTCGACTGTTTCCCTCGGGAACGGGGCGCACTTTAATGGGCGGCGTGTTACGTGTCAACAAAGGATCGGAAAAAATTTCTGCCGTACTTACAGCGACTTGCGGCACAAGCACGAGATACCACGGTTCTTCGGGATCGACCGGGGTGAGTTTTTCGCCTACGCCCTCGGCAAACGCTGCGTGGCCACGGACGAAAACCGGAACATCAGCGCCAAGCGACAAGCCCAGTGCGGCGAGTCGATCTTCATCCCAGCACAACTGCCACAGATGATTGAGACCGAGCAGGGTTGTCGCCGCGTTGGAACTGCCGCCACCAATGCCGCCGCCCATGGGCAGCACTTTGTCGATCCAGATGTCGATGCCAAGAGAGCAACCGGATTGCTCCTGCAACATCTTCGCCGCGCGCACGATCAGGTTGCTGTCGTGGGGCACGCCTGCGAATTCGGTGTGCAGTTGAATCACGCCGTCATCGCGAACGGCAAAAGTGATTTCGTCGCCGTAATCGACAAACTGGAACAGCGTCTGCAACTCGTGATAACCGTCTTCACGGCGACCAAGAATGTGCAGCATCAGATTGAGTTTGGCCGGCGACGGCAGAGTCAGGCGTGCAGCGCTCATGCTTATTGCCCCAGTTTGCGCGGCTGCCAGGTCTTGATCACCAGCGTCACGTCCAGGTCAGTGCCGTGCAGTTTGATGCGCTCGGGCAACCAGTAACCATTTTGTTCGGTGTAGGCGGTGTATTCGACTTTCCAGCCATCCTGTTCAAGGTTGGCCAGGCGGCTGTCGGCATCCAGACTCAGACGGCTTTTGCTTTCCGGCGCCGGCAGGCCACGCACCCACCAGGCGAGGTTCGACACTGGCAGTTTCCAGCCAAGTTGCTCTTCCAGCAGCGTTTCCGGCGACTGCGATTCATAGCGACCCTGATTGGCGACTTCCAGCGACACCTTGCCCGGACGCCCGGTCAAACGTGCCGCACCACGACCCAGCGGGCCGGAGAGTCGAATGTCGTAATAGTCCTGACGCTGCAGCCAGAACAGCGTGCCGCTGCCCGAGTCTTTCGGGGCGCGGATGCCGATCTTGCCGTCGATCTGCCAGCCGTCAAGGCCGGTCAGTTGCTGTTTGTTCGCGGCCCATTGAGCCGGGCTGCCGTGGCCTTCTACCGATTCGCGAGCGCCGAAGCCCGCGCAACCGGCGAGCAGGGCGATGAAGCTGAAAACAATAACGTGGCGCAAAAACATTAAAGAGTCTCGGATCCGGTCAGGCGCTTGATGGTGCTGCGCAGAATGGTGCTGTCGGGCTGATCCTTGAGGAATTTGCCCCAGATTTGTTTGGCTTCGCGCTGATTGCCCTTGGTCCACAGGACTTCGCCCAGATGTGCGGCGACTTCGTGATCAGGGAAACGCTCCAGCGCCTGACGCAGATATTTCTCGGCGTCGTCCAGGTTGCCCAAGCGGTAATTCACCCAGCCGAGGCTGTCGAGTACTGCCGGGTCTTCCGGGTTGATCTGGTGCGCCTGCTCGATCAGCGTCTTGGCTTCAGCGTAGCGGGTGGTGCGGTCGGACAGGGTGTAGCCCAGCGCGTTCAGCGCCATGGCATTGTCCGGATCGCGCTTGATGATCAGGCGCAGGTCTTTTTCCATCTGCGCCAGATCGTTGCGCTTTTCCGCAAGCATGGCGCGGGTGTACAGCAGATTCAGATCGTCCGGGTATTGCAGCAAGGCTTGCTGCAAGACTTTCATGGCCTTGTCGTCCTGTTTGTTGGCCGACAGGGTTTCCGATTCGATCAGGTACAACTGGATCGCGTAATCGGGTTGTTCGTCACGCTCGGCCGCCAGTTTGCTTTGTGCTTCGGCGGTTTTGCCGTTGTTCATCAGAATGTCGGCCTGACGCAACTGCGCGGGCAGATAGTCATTGCCCGGGCCGACCTGGGCGTATTCGATCAGTGCGCCTTGCGGGTCATTGCGCTCTTCGGCGATACGACCGAGGTTAAGGTGCGCCGAATCGACATGGCTTTCACGGGCGATCAGGTCTTCCAGATAACCCTTGGCCTCGTCCCAGGCCTTGGCTTCCAGGCACACCAGCGCCAGCGAGTAACGCAGTTCGTCGTCTTCCGGGTATTGCTGAACGAGGCCGGAGAACTCGGCCTTGGCGTCGTCCATCCGGTCCTGTTCAACCAGCATGCGCGCGTAAGTCAGGCGCAGACGCTTGTCGTCCGGGTATTTCTTGATGTTCTTTTTCAGCAGCGGCAGGGCTTCGTCGCCACGGTTCAGGAGCTGGAGAAGACGTGCGCGCAGCAGGATCGGGGCGATTTCGCCGTCTTCCGGCTGATTGTCTTCGAGCAGGGCCAGTGCCGCTTTGTTGTCGCCATCCTGCTGCATGAGCAGGGCCTTGCCGAAAATCAGCTGACTGTTGTTCGGGTGACGCTGCAACAAACGGTCGAAACTTTTCATCAGGCCGTTGCGGGTTTCCTGATCAGTATCGGCCGCCGACAGTGCGAGGAAATCGAAATGGGTATCGCCCTTGCCTTGCAGGACTTTCTCCATATAGACCATCGAGTCGTCGTAACGCCCGGCGCGTGCCAGTTGCACCGCGGCGGCGCGTTGCGCTTCGAGATCGTCCGGGGCGTTTTTCGCCCAGATCAGCGCGGTATCGAGGGCCGGTTGATCGGCGCCAAGGTACTCGGCGATGCGGAACGCACGCTCGGAGACGCCCGGATCCTGAGTGTTGATGGCCTGGGTCACGTAGTTGTCCAGGGCAATGTCGAAACGATTGCGCTGGCCGGCGAGTTCGGCGCTCAGCAGGCTGAACACGGTTTCTTCGCTGAACGAGCTGTAAACCTTGGGCTTTTCAGGGGCGGGCGTGGTGTCTTCTACCGATGGCGTACCATTCGGCGCAACGGGGGCCAAGGCCTGGCAGCCGCTGAGGAAGACAAAAGCAAGGAGCAACGCGGAAGATCTATTCATATAGGAAGAGGACGACTAACCTGCGGTCGGATCATCATGACACAAGCCTTCGGCCAAACATAACCGAGTCTCAATTGTGCCCATTATAGGGGCGGACAATTGGGACAATAGTCAGCGGTAGTTGTTCTGAATCTGACGAAGGTGGACAATTGCCGGCTTCACGTCACCATCAGCGACCTTGAATGGCCTTCCTTGCACTCGGTATTAACCACAAG
>NZ_JBIUWI010000142.1:0-3712 GCF_044743385.1 Pseudomonas sp. NPDC087639
GCCTGGCTGTTCACTGACTTCAAAGGACTTTTGCTCGTCCCAGAACGACTGGGCGGCGGCTTCGATTTCACGGGGCTGATATTGTTCGTGCATGGCTACTTTTGTACTGGATATGGGTGGCCTAATCCTCTTCAACGCGGCATCGGGATGGCCCGGACGAGCTGGAAGTGGAATGACAGGAAGCGCCGTAGCATACATGACCGCGCTTGGCCTAGGGAAACCCTGATTACAGCTGTTTGGCCCGGTAAATACTTGGCGAGGGCCGTTGGTCGCGGCGTGTAGCCGGTTTGTGCAGCGAAGCTAAGCTCTAACTGGGGAGTGAGTCTTATCTTCAATGAGGTGAGGGATGGTGGAGCAACAGCAAAGAAACGTCACGAAACCTGAGTTGTACGAACGGTTGATGGATCGTCTGGGGATGGCCCTGGATGCTGCAAAAACCGCTGATCGGCTGCGCGATGAGCGCCCCTTGGAACTGGAATTGCGTGGCTTGAGCCCCGCCGAGTTCAAACTGGTCAAGGCCTATCTGGATCGCAGTGAACGTGAAACGCACGGATGCTTGTCGCAAGCAGTGAAGCAGCTCGATGCAGCACATTCGGCCAAGGTCATCTGGCTCAAGGACAAGGCGCCCCGCAAAGACACCGTCAAGGTGCGTGCTTTGCAGGCCAAGTAAGCGCATGGCAGGTCAAGAAACGGATCTTTTTCAACAGGATCCCACCCTATCGGTTGTCGCGTTGGTTTAACCCACTTAGGCTTCGGGCATCTTTGGAGATGCCCGATGCCTTTTCGTTACTTCATCAAACAACTTTTGCTGCCGCCCGGCATTCTTTTACTACTGTTGCTGGCTGCCTGGTGGCTGCGACGCTCACGGCCGCGCCTCGCTGGATTATGTTTTGCCATTGGTTTTGGAGGGCTCTGGCTGATGAGTCTGCCGGTGGTCGTGCAGTGGGGCGCCAAGGCCCTTGAGCGCGAGCCGCCGCTGGCTCGCGAAGAGTGGGCGACGCTCGCGCAACGGGCCGATGCGATTGTAGTGCTGGGTTCCGGGCGTGAGCGCGGTGATCTGGCTTGGGGCGAGGATCAGCCGACCGGCGTGGGGCTGGAGCGTCAGCGCTATGCGGCACGGCTGGCCAAGGCGTCGGGATTGCCGATTCTGACCAGTGGCGGCTTGCATTACGGCACGCCGCCGACCGAGGCGAAATTGATGGCTGACTCTTTACTGGATGACTTCGGCGTGACTGTGCGCTGGCAAGAGGGTGAGAGCCGTACCACATGGGAAAACGCCAAATTCAGTGCTGATATGTTGTTGCCGCAGGGGATCAAGCGCGTGGTCGTGGTGACACAGGCCTGGCATATGCCGCGCTCGGTCTGGAGTTTCGAGAAGGCGGGATTTGAAGTGGTGCCGGCGCCAGTCGGGTTTCTCGGCACCGATAACGCCAGGCCATTTGGTGGCTGGCTGCCGGAGTTCAAGTCGATCTGGCAGAGCGGGCAGTTGCTCAATGAAGCGGTGGGGCAGGTGGGGTATTCATTGTTTTACCGCTGATCCCCCAGCCCACTGGATATAGGGTTTTTGTGGCGAGGGGATTTATCCCCGATCGATGGCGAAGCCATCGCAAAACCTGTGTGCGCGATGTATCAGACACACCGCTGTTGCAGGTCGGGGCGGCTTCGCCACCCATCGGGGATAAATCCCCTCGCCACAATGGGGCGAATCTCACAATTGGGTTGGATCTGAAAATTGTGTGATCAGACCGTTTTTGACATCCGCCCCGCCATCAATGCCCAGCCAAACAGCAGCAAGCAGACAATGATCAACGGCCACGAACGCCATTGCAGATACGGCGTCAGGTTATGCATCGGCACCACTTCGCCGTACAAAATACCTTGCTCGAACTGTGGAATCTGCTCGGTGATCTGCCCGAACGGGTTGATCAAACCGGTCACACCATTGTTGGTCGCGCGGATCATCCAGCGACCCGCCTCAAGGGCGCGCATTTGCGCCATCTGCAAGTGTTGCAGTGGGCCGATCGAGGTGCCGAACCAAGTATCGTTACTGATCGTCAGTAGCAGATCACTACGCGCCGACAGACTGGCGGCGAACTCCGGATAGACCACTTCGTAGCAAATGAACGGTGCGATCTGATACCCCTTGGCTTGCAACAGAGGTTGGTCCGCCGGGCCACGGGCAAAGTCGGACATCGGCAGGTCGAAGAACGCGATCAGTCCACGCAGGATGTCCTGCAATGGCACGTATTCACCGAACGGCACGAGTTTTTGCTTCAAGTAAGTGCCATCACCTTCGCCAACCACGGTGATACCGTTGTAGAAGCGTCTTTCGTGATGCACCGTTTGGCGAATGGGAACACCGGTAATCAAGGCCGATTTACGCTCGGCGGCGAAGGTCCCCATCATGCTCAGGTAACCCTCGGCGGATTCCTTGAGCACCGGCACGGCGGTTTCCGGCCAGATCAGCAGATCCACTGGTTTGGAGCGCAAACTCAGATCGCGGTACAACGCCAGCTGTGCGTTAAGTTCTGCCGGATCCCATTTCATGCTTTGTGCGACGTTGCCCTGAATCGCCGCCACGGTCAGCGGCGCGCCGGACGGACTGGTCCAGGCGTGACCCTTGAGCGCAATGCCCGCCACCCATGGCCCGACCAACAACAGCAGGCCAACGGCAACAAAAGCCTTGCGACCGGTTTGCAGCAGGCGCGGCGCGTTGTAGATCAGCGCGCCAGTCAGCGCCAGAACGAACGACACCAGCCACATGCCACCGATCGGCGCCAGACCGGACAGCGGCCCATCGAGCTGACTGTATCCGGAATACAGCCACGGAAAACCGGTAAGGAACCAGCCGCGAAACGCCTCCTGACCCACCCACAACGCAGCGAATGCCAGCGCATCGGCCAGCGGCGCTTCGTTGCGACGCAACCAGCGCGCCCAAATCCAGGCGGGCAGGGCGAAGAAGAACGCAATCGCTGCGGTAAACAGCAGCATCAGGAAACCGGCCAGCAACACCGAAGCGCCGCCGAAGTGGTGGATGCTGTAGTAGATCCAACTGGTGCCAGCGCCGAACAGGCCGAAACCGAAGCACCAGCCACGGCCCACCGCCTGACGCGGGCTCAGCTCGCGCAACCCGGCATAGAACAGGCCGACCGCCAGCAAGGCCAGCGGCCAGATATCGAACGGTGCCAGAGCGAGGGTGGTGATTGCACCGGCCGCCACGGCCAGCAGGTTACCGGGCCAGCCGGGGCGGGTTGTCCAGCGCATTTCTATCCTTAATGATTACCGAGCGATTGGCGAGAGTCGCAGCAAGTGAATCCGACGGCTGTCGGCGTTCAGAATGCGGAAACGATAGGCGCCGATTTCAGTGATTTCGTTACGTTTTGGCAAGTGCCCGAACGCGCTCATCACCAGGCCGCCGACGGTGTCGAATTCATCATCGGAGAACTCGCTGTCGAAGAACTCGTTGAAGTTCTCGATCGGCGTCAGGGCCTTGATCAGGAAGTCACCGCTGGGCAGCGGCTTGATGTAGCTGTCTTCTTCGACGTCGTGCTCGTCTTCGATGTCGCCGACGATTTGTTCCAGCACGTCTTCGATGGTCACCAGACCGGCCACGCCGCCGTATTCGTCAATGACGATGGCCATGTGGTTGTGGTTGGCGCGGAATTCACGCAGCAACACGTTCAGACGCTTGGACTCCGGCACGAACGTGGCC
>NZ_JBIUWI010000143.1:0-3594 GCF_044743385.1 Pseudomonas sp. NPDC087639
CAGGCTGAGAAGCGTCGCAGCCACAACGCCAGCCTGCGTTCCATGGTTCGTACCTACATCAAGAATGTAGTTAAGGCCATCGTCGCAAAAGACGCTGAAAAAGCTCAAGCTGCATACGTTCTGGCTGTGCCAGTTATCGACCGCATGGCCGATAAAGGCATCATCCACAAGAACAAGGCTGCTCGTCATAAGAGCCGTCTGAATGGCCACGTCAAGGCACTGAAAGAAGCTGCCTAAGCGACGTAGTCATTAAAAAACCGACCTCAGGGTCGGTTTTTTATTGCCTGCGATTTGGTGAATACAGAGCAAAAAAATGTGGGAGCTGGCTCCCACATGGATTTTCTTGCCTTATTGCTGAACCGGCACCCACGGCAGGATCGGAATCGCCGTCACCGCATTCTGCGGACTGCCCTCGATCAAGCGGTCGCTGTAGACCAGGTACACCAACGTATTGCGTTTCTTGTCGAGAAAACGCACCACCTGCATGGTCTTGAACACCAGTGACGTGCGCTCCTTGAACACCTCGTCACCATCTTTCAGCTCACCTTTGAAATTGATCGGACCGACCTGACGGCAAGCGATCGAGGCTTCGGCGCGATCCTCGGCCAGACCCAGACCACCCTTCACACCACCCGTCTTGGCGCGCGACAGATAACAGGTCACACCTTCCACCTTCGGATCATCAAAGGCCTCGACCACGATCCGGTCGTTCGGCCCGACAAACTTGAACACCGTCGACACCTGACCGATTTCCTCGGCCGAGGCCAGCAATGGCAACGCAATCAGCAGACCCAACAATCCTTTTGCTACACGCATCGAGCTTTCCTCAAACCAGAATCAGATTGTCACGGTGAACCAGTTCCGGCTCAGCCATGTAACCCAGCAAACCGACAATCGCATCCGACGACTGTCCGATAATTTTTTGTGCTTCCAGCGCACTGTAGTTGGCCAGACCACGAGCGATCTCACGACCGTCCGGCGCCACGCAAACCACCATTTCCCCGCGACGGAAACTGCCCTGCACCAGTTTGACGCCCACCGGCAGCAGGCTCTTGTTGCCCTGTGACAACGCCGACACCGCACCATCATCCAGCACTAAGGTGCCACGGGTCTGCAGATGCCCGGCCAGCCACTGCTTGCGTGCAGCCAGCATGCCTCGCTCAGGCGACAGCAAGGTGCCGATACGCTCGCCAGCCTTAAGACGATCAAGCACCCGCTCAAGCCGCCCACCGACGATGATGGTGTGGGCACCTGAGCGCGCCGCCAGCCGCGCCGCGCGCAATTTGGTCTGCATACCGCCGCGCCCCAGCGCACCGCCAGTGCCGCCCGCCACCGCATCCAGACTCGGATCATCGGCACGCGCCTCGTAGATCATCTGCGCATCGGGATTGTTGCGCGGATCAGCGTCGAACATGCCATCGCGATCCGTCAGGATCACCAACAGATCCGCCTCGACCAGGTTGGCCACCAGCGCCGCCAGCGTATCGTTGTCACCGAAACGAATTTCATCAGTGACTACAGTGTCGTTTTCGTTGATCACCGGGATGACTTTCAGCTCGACCAGCGCACGCAAGGTACTGCGGGCGTTCAGGTAGCGCTTGCGATCGGACAGGTCGTCGTGGGTCAGGAGAATCTGCGCCGTGTGTCGGCCATGCTCGGCGAAGCTCGATTCCCACGCCTGCACCAAGCCCATCTGACCGATCGCAGCGGCCGCCTGGAGCTCATGCATCGCACTGGGTCGTGCGGTCCAGCCCAAACGACTCATGCCGGCCGCCACCGCCCCGGAGGACACCAGCACCAACTCGACGCCGGCCTCATGCAAGGCCACCATCTGCTCAACCCAGACACTCATTGCCGCACGATCCAACCCTTTGCCATCAGCTGTCAGCAAAGCGCTGCCGATCTTTACGACCCAACGCTGCGCACCTGTCACCTTGCTCCGCATCATCTTCAACCTTAGCTTGAGGACAGCGCGACCCAGCGCTGCCCGTGACGTTATTCGTGGCTGTTCCTGACCAACGATCGATTTCCAGATACTAAAACGCCGCTCGATTGAGCGGCGCTTAAGTTTACTGCAACGAATCAGTCACGCACGTAAATGATTTCCGGACCGTCTTCGTCATCCACATCTTCTTCATCCCAGTCATCGTCACCGATGTCATGGACCGACTTCACGCCGCTGCGACGCAGGGCACGCTTGTCGTCCAGCGCCTGCAATTGCGCACGCGCTTCGTCTTCGATGCGCTGATCCAGATCGGCCAACTCTTCCTTGTAAGCCGGGTCGGCAGCAAGGCGATCGGCGCGATCCTCCATGTAACGCATGATGTCGTGGCAAAGACGCTCGGTGCCGATCTTGGCGATGGCCGAGATCACGTAAACCGGACCAGTCCACTCCAGGCGATCAACGATTTCCTTGACGCGAGCATCGTGATCTTCCTCAAGGATCTGGTCGCACTTGTTCAGCACCAGCCAGCGATCACGCTCAGCCAGGGACGGGCTGAATTTGATCAGCTCGTTGACGATCACTTCCGCCGCATCCGGAGCGCTGGAGTCATCCAGCGGCGCCATGTCGACGAGATGCAGCAGCAGACGCGTGCGCGCCAAGTGCTTGAGGAAACGAATACCCAGGCCAGCACCGTCAGAAGCACCTTCGATCAAGCCCGGAATATCGGCAACGACGAAGCTCTTCCAGCGATCGACACTGACCACACCCAGGTTCGGCACCAGCGTGGTGAACGGGTAGTCGGCAACTTTCGGCTTGGCCGCCGAAACCGAACGGATAAAAGTACTTTTACCGGCGTTCGGCAAGCCCAGCAGACCGACGTCGGCCAGCACTTTCATTTCCAGCTTCAGGTCGCGCTGCTCACCCGGCTTACCCGGAGTGGTCTGACGCGGCGCACGGTTGGTACTGGATTTGAAACGGGTGTTGCCCAGACCGTGCCAGCCGCCCTGCACAACCATCAACTTCTGGCCAGCCTTGGTCAGGTCGCCAATGACTTCCTGGGTGGCGGAGTCGATCACCGTGGTACCGACCGGCACGCGCAGGATCAGATCCTCACCTTTTTTGCCGGTGCAGTCGGTGCTGCCGCCGTTGGAGCCACGCTCGGCATCGAAGTGCCGGGTGTAACGGTAGTCCACCAGGGTGTTGAGGTTTTCGTCGGCCATCATGTAGATGGAACCGCCATCACCGCCATCACCACCGTTCGGACCACCGTTTTCGATGAATTTTTCCCGACGGAAACTCATGGCACCATTGCCGCCGTCACCAGCCTTTACGCGAATCGATACTTCATCAACAAACTTCATAACCAACGCCTCTCGCCATACGGACGAGCCGAAAAACAATCAAGACATAAGACTCTTGCAAAAATGAGCGCAGCGACCCCAATACACGACCTGCATCGCACGCCGACAGCCCATACAAACAGTTTTGCAAGAGACTCACCCCACAAACGAAAAAGCCCCGTCGCAAGACAGGGCTCTTCCAGCGATTGCGCAATTAAGCTGCGACAACGCTCACGTAACGGCGGTTGAACGCGCCTTTTACTTCAAACTAGATCGGAAGAGCGTCGAGTAGGAAAGAGTTCTGGAGTA
>NZ_JBIUWI010000144.1:0-3584 GCF_044743385.1 Pseudomonas sp. NPDC087639
AGCGCAATTTGCAGGACCTCGTCAATCCATTTAACCGGTTTAATCTGCAGATCCTGCTTGATATTGTCAGGAATCTCCTTCAGATCGCGCACGTTCTCTTCCGGAATAATCACAATCTTGATTCCGCCGCGGTGTGCCGCCAACAGTTTTTCCTTCAGACCGCCAATAGCCAGCACCTGACCACGCAGGGTGATTTCGCCAGTCATGGCGACATCGGCGCGCACCGGGATCCCGGTCAAAGCCGACACCAATGCCGTGCACATGCCTACACCGGCGCTAGGACCGTCTTTCGGGGTAGCCCCTTCCGGCATGTGGATGTGCGTGTCGCGCTTCTCGTGGAAGTCCAGAGGAATGCCCAAACTCTTCGCGCGGCTGCGCACCACGGTCAGAGCTGCAGTAATCGATTCGACCATGACGTCGCCCAGCGAACCCGTCTTGATCAACTGACCTTTACCCGGAACAACTGCCGCTTCAATGGTCAGCAATTCGCCGCCAACCTGAGTCCAGGCAAGGCCGGTGACCTGACCGATCTGATCCTGTTGCTCAGCCAGGCCGTAGCGAAACTTCCGCACGCCGAGGAAGTGCTCCAGCAATTCAGCTGTCACTTTCACCGAGAAACGTTTTTCCAGCGCATGCTCTTTCACTGCCTTACGGCAGACCTTGGCAATCTGACGCTCGAGGCCACGCACGCCGGCTTCGCGGGTGTAGTAACGAATGATGTCGCGGATCGCTTCCGCGTCGAATTCCAGCTCGCCTTTCTTCAGACCATTGGCTGCGATCTGTTTTGGCGACAGGTATTTGACCGCGATGTTGATCTTCTCGTCTTCGGTGTAGCCCGGCAGACGGATCACTTCCATCCGGTCGAGCAGCGCCGGCGGGATATTCATTGAGTTCGAAGTGCACAGGAACATCACATCCGACAGGTCGTAATCGACTTCCAGATAGTGATCGTTGAAGTTGTGGTTCTGCTCGGGATCGAGCACTTCCAGCAATGCCGACGCCGGATCGCCACGCATATCGCTGCCCATTTTGTCGATTTCATCGAGCAGGAACAACGGGTTGCGTACCCCCACTTTTGTCATCTTTTGAATCAATCTTCCCGGCATCGAACCGATGTAAGTCCGGCGGTGACCGCGAATTTCCGCTTCATCACGCACACCACCAAGGGCCATGCGCACGAATTTGCGGTTAGTGGCGTGGGCAATCGACTCCGCCAGCGAGGTTTTACCTACACCTGGAGGACCGACCAGGCACAACACCGGGCCACGGATTTTCTTCACGCGTTTTTGCACGGCGAGGTATTCAAGGATGCGCTCCTTGACCTCTTCGAGACCGTAGTGATCGGCATCGAGAATGTCTTCTGCGCGCGCCAGATCCAGACGCACCTTGCTCTGGGCCTTCCACGGCACCTGCACCAGCCAGTCGATGTACGAGCGCACCACGGTGGCCTCGGCGGACATCGGCGACATTTGCTTGAGCTTGTTCAACTCGGCAGTGGCCTTGGCCAGCGCATCTTTCGGCAGACCGGCAGCGTCGATACGCTTTTTCAGATCTTCGATTTCATTGTGGCCTTCGTCGCTGTCGCCGAGCTCTTTCTGAATGGCCTTCATCTGCTCGTTCAGGTAGTACTCGCGCTGACTGCGCTCCATCTGCTTTTTGACGCGACCACGAATACGCTTTTCGACTTGCAGCAGATCAATTTCGGCGTCGAGCAACGCCAAAACGTGCTCGACCCGGGCCGACAAATCGATAATTTCGAGGATTTCCTGCTTCTGCTCGATCTTTAGCGCCATGTGTGCGGCCATGGTATCGACCAGGCGACCCGGCTCATCGATGCTGTTGAGCGACGACAGGACTTCAGCCGGGACTTTCTTGCCCAACTGCACATATTGTTCGAATTGCGACAGCAGCGTGCGCACGAACACTTCGGATTCGCGCTCGGCAGCGTCGACTTCTTCGATCAGCGACACTTCGGCGCGGCAGTGGCCGTCGACTTCGCTGAAGCGCTCAACGGTACCGCGCTGCTCACCCTCGACCAGCACCTTGACGGTGCCGTCAGGCAGCTTGAGCAGCTGTAGAACAGTGGCGATGGTACCTACGCGATAGAGAGCGTCTTCACCGGGATCATCATCAGCCGGGTTTCTCTGGGCCAACAGCAGGATCTGCTTGTCGCCCGTCATCGCTGCCTCGAGGGCTTCGATGGATTTCTCGCGCCCCACGAACAGCGGGATAACCATGTGCGGATAAACCACGACATCACGCAATGGCAGGAGAGGCAATTCGATGGTTGTCTTCATGATTTCGCCTCTACGGCGGCCATATGGCCGTAATCAGATGGAATTAAGCTTGAAACCAAGATGGGGGCTGCCTTGAAAAAAAACAAGCGCAAAGCAGATGTAAAAAACGACATAAAAAAAAAGAGGCCCGAAGGCCCCTTCTTTATTCCGGCAGAGTGGACGCTTAAGCGTCCGGCGCTGCCTTGGCTGTCGGCTCACTGTTCTCGTAGATATACAGTGGCTTGGACTTGCCTTCGATCACACTTTCATCGATCACGACTTTGCTCACCTCGGACTGCGAGGGGATCTCATACATCGTGTCGAGCAGTACACCTTCGAGAATCGAGCGCAGACCACGTGCACCGGTTTTACGTTCCAGGGCACGCTTGGCGACCGATTTCAGCGCGTCGGAACGGAATTCCAGATCCACGCCTTCCATCTCGAACAGCTTTGCATACTGTTTGGTCAGAGCATTTTTCGGCTCGGTGAGAATCTGCATCAGCGCAGCCTCATCCAGCTCGTCCAGCGTCGCGAGGACCGGCAGACGACCGACGAACTCCGGGATCAGACCGAACTTGACCAGATCGTCAGGCTCGACTTCACGCAGGGATTCACCGACTTTCTTGCCCTCTTCCTTGCTACGTACTTCTGCGTTGAAACCGATGCCACCCTTGGTGGAACGGTTCTGGATGACCTTCTCGAGACCCGAGAACGCACCACCGCAGATGAACAGGATGTTACGGGTGTCGACCTGCAGGAATTCCTGCTGCGGATGCTTGCGGCCACCTTGCGGCGGTACGGAAGCGACCGTGCCTTCGATCAACTTGAGCAAGGCCTGCTGCACGCCTTCACCGGATACATCGCGGGTGATCGACGGGTTGTCGGACTTGCGGGAAATCTTGTCGATTTCGTCGATGTAGACAATACCCATCTGGGCTTTCTCTACGTCGTAATCGCACTTCTGCAGCAGTTTCTGAATGATGTTCTCGACATCTTCACCCACGTAACCGGCCTCGGTGAGGGTGGTTGCGTCGGCGATGGTGAACGGAACGTTCAGCAGGCGGGCCAGTGTTTCGGCCAGCAGGGTTTTACCGGAGCCTGTCGGGCCGATCAGCAGGATGTTGCTCTTGCCGAGTTCGACGTCGTCAGCCTTTTTATCACGCTGGTTCAGGCGCTTGTAGTGGTTGTAAACCGCTACGGCCAAAACCTTTTTCGCACGCTCCTGACCAATTACATACTGGTCAAGGATGCCGCTGATTTCTTTAGGCGAAGGCAATTTATGCGCGCTGCTTTCGGCCTGGGCTTCCT
>NZ_JBIUWI010000145.1:0-3261 GCF_044743385.1 Pseudomonas sp. NPDC087639
GAATTTGCCGGCAGAAGAGCGTCCGCAAGTCGGCGCCCTGATCAACGTTGCCAAGGAACGTGTTACAGGCGTTCTCAATGCGCGCATGGCTTTGTTTGAAGAGGCCGAACTGGCCGCCAAACTGTCTGCCGAATCCATTGACGTGACGTTGCCGGGCCGTGGCCAGACCTCCGGTGGTCTGCATCCGGTTACCCGGACTCTGGAACGTGTCGAGCAGTTCTTTACTCGTATTGGCTACGGCATCGCCGAAGGCCCCGAAGTCGAAGACGACTATCACAACTTTGAAGCGCTCAACATCCCAGGCCATCACCCGGCCCGGTCGATGCACGACACCTTCTATTTCAACGCAAACATGTTGCTGCGCACCCATACCTCGCCGGTACAGGTCCGCACCATGGAATCGAAACAGCCGCCGATCCGCATTGTCTGCCCAGGCCGTGTGTACCGTAGCGACTCCGATATCACCCACTCGCCGATGTTCCACCAGGTCGAAGGCCTGCTGGTTGATCGCGATATCAATTTTGCCGATCTCAAAGGCACCATCGAAGAATTCCTGCGCGTGTTCTTCGAGAAAGAACTGGCCGTACGCTTCCGTCCTTCGTACTTCCCGTTCACCGAGCCGTCCGCTGAAGTCGACATGGAATGCGTGATGTGCAGCGGTAAAGGCTGCCGTGTCTGCAAGCAGACTGGCTGGCTGGAAGTGATGGGCTGCGGCATGGTTCACCCGAACGTGCTGCGCATGTCTGGTATCGATCCGGAAGAGTTCTCCGGCTTTGCCTTCGGCATGGGCGTCGAGCGTCTGGCCATGCTCCGTTACGGCGTGAACGACTTGCGTCTGTTCTTCGACAACGACTTGCGGTTCCTCGAGCAATTTCGCTAGTCGTAACGAATTCTTAGGAGAGCAGGATGAAATTCAGTGAACAATGGCTGCGTGGCTGGGTTAGCCCGCAGGTAAATCGCGACGAGCTGGTTGCCCGTCTGTCGATGGCCGGTCTTGAGGTCGATAGCGTGACCCCGGCCGCCGGTGTATTCAGTGGCGTGGTAGTGGGCGAGGTGCTGAGCACCGAGCAGCACCCTGATGCCGACAAATTGCGTGTGTGCCAGGTCAGCAATGGTGCGGAAACCTTCCAGGTCGTGTGCGGTGCGCCAAACGTGCGTCCGGGCCTGAAGATTCCATTCGCCATGATCGGTGCCGAGTTACCGGGCGACTTCAAGATCAAGAAGGCCAAGCTGCGCGGCGTTGAGTCCAACGGCATGTTGTGCTCGCAAACCGAACTGCAGGTCGGTGAAGGCAATGACGGTCTGATGGAACTGCCGGCTGACGCGCCGGTGGGCGAAGATTTCCGCGTGTATCTGGATCTGGAGGACGCCAGCATCGAGGTCGACCTGACCCCGAACCGTGGCGACTGCTTGTCGCTGGCTGGTCTGGCCCGTGAAGTTGGCGCGTTGTACGCCGCTCCGGTCACCCGTCCAGTGGTGCTTGCCGTTCCTGCCGTGCATGACGAAGTGCGTTCGGTAGAAGTGCTGGCGCCAGCCGCGTGCCCGCGTTACTTGGGTCGTGTCATTCGCAACGTTGATCTGTCCAAGCCAACACCGCTGTGGATGGTTGAGCGTTTGCGTCGCGCCGACGTGCGCAGCATCGACGCTGCTGTCGACATTACCAACTACGTGATGCTCGAACTGGGTCAACCGCTGCACGCCTTCGACCTCGCCGAAATCAATGGCGGCATCCGTGTGCGCATGGCGGAAGAGGGCGAGAAGCTGGTATTGCTCGACGGCCAGGAAGTTAGCCTGCGTAGCGATACGCTGGTGATTGCCGACCACACACGTGCCCTGGCGATTGCCGGTGTGATGGGTGGCGAGCACAGCGGTGTATCCGCGACTACTCGCGATGTGTTTCTTGAAAGTGCGTTCTTCGACCAGATCGCTGTCGCCGGCAAGGCTCGTTCGTACGGCCTGCACACCGATGCTTCGCACCGCTATGAGCGTGGCGTGGACTGGCAACTGGCCCGTGAAGCCATGGAGCGCGCTACTGGCTTGCTGCTGGAAATCACTGGTGGTGAAGCCGGTCCGATCATCGAGACGGTCAGCGAGCAGCACTTGCCGTCGATTGCCCCGATTACTCTGCGTGCGCAGCGCATCACCCAAATGCTGGGCATGGAAATGGATTCGGTACAGGTCGAGCGCCTGCTCAGCGGCTTGGGCCTGAATATTTCCGCCGACGGAGCAGGGCAGTGGCGCGTTGAAGTGCCAAGCCATCGCTTCGACATCAGTCTGGAAGTCGACTTGATCGAAGAACTGGCCCGTTTGTACGGTTACAACCGTCTGCCGGTTCGTTACCCGCAAGCGCGCCTGGCGCCGCAAGCCAAGGCCGAAGCACGTAGCGATCTGCCTGAACTGCGCCGTCTGCTGGTGGCTCGTGGTTATCAGGAAGCGATCACTTACAGCTTCATCGATCCAAAGCAGTTCGAACTGTTCAGCCCGGGCGTCGAGCCGCTGTTGCTGGCTAACCCGATCTCCAACGACATGGCAGCCATGCGCTCGTCGCTTTGGCCGGGTCTGGTCAAGGCGTTGCAGCACAACCTGAACCGTCAACAGGATCGCGTGCGTCTGTTCGAAAGTGGCCTGCGCTTTGTCGGTCAACTGGAAGGCCTGAAGCAAGAGCCGATGCTCTCCGGTGTTGTTTGCGGTAGCCGTCTGCCGGAAGGTTGGGCGCAAGGTCGCGACACGGTCGATTTCTTCGACGTCAAAGCTGACGTAGAAGCCGTACTGGGTTTCGCCGGTGCTCTGGATTCGTTCACTTTCGCCCCGGGCAAACACCCGGCGCTGCACCCGGGTCAAACCGCACGCATTGAGCGGGAAGGTCGAGAAGTCGGCTTTATCGGCGCTATTCACCCTGAATTGTCGAAATCCCTCGGCCTCGATCGTCCGGTTTTCGTTTTCGAGCTGGTTCTGGCTGAAGTGGCGCTCGGTAAAATGCCGAAATTCCACGAGTTGTCGCGCTTTCCTGAAGTGCGTCGTGACCTTGCATTGATTGCGCACAAAGACGTCGCAGCCTCGGCTGTATTGGACGTAATCCGTGAAAATGCAGGCGAATGGCTCACAGATCTCAGGCTGTTTGACGTATATCAGGGTAAAGGTATTGATCCTGATAGAAAAAGCCTTGCAGTTGGCTTGACCTGGCAGCATCCATCGCGCACTCTTAATGACGATGAGGTGAATTCGACGACGCAAAATATCCTCACCTCGCTCGAACAAAGG
>NZ_JBIUWI010000146.1:0-3205 GCF_044743385.1 Pseudomonas sp. NPDC087639
ACATTCTGACGGCGCAGGCGGTCACCACCGACTACGACCAGAACTACTTCCGTCGCGCCGGCATCGACATTGGCGAAACCATTCGCCTCGACGCCAACGACCTGTTCATGAGCCTGGCCGGCCCGGTGGCGATTGCCTACGCCGAATCGGTGGTGCCGGAAACGCCGCCGCCGAGCAGCGACAAGTTCAAGGTGTTCGATAAAGAGCCGCAGCGCCTGAACATCGACGATTTGTTCTTCCGCTCCATCGACCTGCCGCACTTCAACAAGGTCACCCAGGCCATCGAAGGCATCAGCCTGTTGCCAATCGAATCCAAGCGTTATCGCGCCTCGCTTGAGCAGTACAAGAATTCCGGCTACGACGCCGCCGCCCTGCACGATCTGCATTTCTTCAAGAACTGCTCGTCGGTGGTCTCGATCGTTTCGCTGCCCAAAGACTACAAGTTGTCGTACATGGACCTGAACCGGTTGAAGACGCACCTCAACAGCCTGTTCCCCAACACCACGCTCAAGCGCTATGCACTGGTGATCGGCGCCTCGGCCAACCTGTCGCTGACCACATTGATTGCGAAGAGCCCGTGCCTGTCGGACGACTTCCTGACCTTGATCGTCGCGTTCATCAAGCGCTGCTTCGCGAAGACCCCGTACCGTTTCGACGAGACGCTGGACAATTCGATCCTCGACTTCATCATCAACGAGGACTTCGACGAAGAACGCATTGATGATCTGCTCAACGAATTCGAAAACCCGGCGAAGATTCTCGACACCAACTGGTACGCGATCAAACCGATGTACGAGAAGAAGTACCGCGAACTGATCAACGACAAAGAGAAGTTTGTCTCGATCAACGACATTCGCCTGTCGCGCGATTGCGTGAAGAAGTCGATCAAGTACCTGCGCGAGATCTATCGTCACCGGATTGGCAAGACCAAGGTTATTTCGCTGAATAACCATACCGGCAAGTCGTTCACGGTCTGACATTAAGACCGAGTCGCCCCCATCGCGAGCAGGCTCGCTCCCACAGGGGATTTGTGAGCACCGCAGATCCAATGTGGGAGCGAGCCTGCTCGCGAAGAGGCCAACGAATCCCCTGAAAATTTCAGCCTTTCCAACATCCAGAAACAATTAAGCAGCCGTTAGGCTGCTTACTAAACTGTTCCCGTTACGTTTACGTCACCGTGAGCCACCCTCGCTTGTGGCGTTTCTCTACGGCAACGTGCCATCACGCTACTCGGCTACCCACTTTTCAACGATGACGCCGCGCACTACAAAGGTGCAAGCCGTCAGACCTGCGCCCTTTCCTGGATCAGAATCCACGGCGAAACCACCACCGCCCACAGCTGCGGATCACGTTCAAAAAGATCCAGCGCCCGCGTTTCAGACAGCTTGGCGACCTTGTCTTCGGCCAGCCAGGCAGCGACTTTCTCGCCCTCATCCGACGCCACGGCCTCGGCAGCGGCGATCAAATCAAGGTCAGGGTCGACCCACAATAGGGCACCCTTGGCGAAGAACGGCTCCAGCTCTTTCCAGGTAATAGATGCGGTTTCACCAAGCAGCTTGGCATAGAGGGTGCTAGGTTCTTGATTCATGGGAACTGTCCGGAAAAGAAATCGACGCGAATGATAACGTCGGTGATCCGCCAGAAAAACCCGGTTGCAAATGGCTTTACCGAACGAAAAGAGCAGGAACGCCAGGGAATGCTGCTGATTGGGATATATGCCCACGAACGCCCCGCCGCAATTCTGTCTTTTTCATTCAAAAATGCGACACCCCCAAGTTTTGCCCCTCGGCGCCCGCTTCCCAGGCTGACAACCGGCGCTCTACACTGTACCGGTACAGTTGCCGGGGGCATTTCCGGAGGGTATCGCAAAGATATCTGACCCGGTTCTGCTGCTACGGCGCCAGAACTCAAAAAAATTACAACAGTAAGAGTGGAGCACTATGACTAAGGCTACTAAGCAGATTTCCAAACTGTTTGCCGCTATGGTTCTGGCCGGGGTTGCCAGCCATTCGTTCGCAGCTGACACCATCAAAATCGGTATCGCCGGTCCAAAAACCGGTCCTGTAGCCCAGTACGGCGACATGCAGTTCAGTGGCGCGAAAATGGCCATCGAGCAGATCAACGCCAAGGGCGGCGTCGACGGCAAGAAACTCGAAGCCGTTGAATACGACGATGCCTGCGATCCGAAACAAGCGGTAGCTGTTGCGAACAAGGTCGTCAACGACGGCGTCAAGTTCGTGGTCGGTCACCTGTGCTCCAGCTCTACCCAACCTGCTTCGGACATCTACGAAGACGAAGGCGTGATCATGATCACCCCGGCTGCCACCAGCCCGGACATCACCGCCCGTGGTTACAAAATGATCTTCCGTACTATCGGTCTGGACAGCGCCCAGGGCCCTGCCGCCGGTAACTACATTGCCGATCACGTCAAACCGAAAATCGTCGGCGTCCTGCACGACAAGCAGCAGTACGGTGAAGGTATCGCCACCGCCGTCAAATCGACCCTTGAGAAGAAAGGCACCAAAGTTGCCGTATTCGAAGGCGTCAACGCTGGCGACAAAGACTTCTCGGCCATCATTGCCAAGCTCAAGCAAGCCAACGTCGACTTCGTTTACTACGGCGGCTACCACCCTGAGCTGGGTCTGATCCTGCGCCAGGCTCAGGAAAAAGGCCTGAAAGCCAAGTTCATGGGTCCGGAAGGCGTGGGTAACGACTCGATCACCCAGATCGCCAAAGACGCTGCCGAAGGCCTGCTGGTGACCCTGCCGAAATCCTTCGACCAGGACCCTTCCAACATCGCCCTGGCTGATGCATTCAAAGCGAAGAAAGAAGACCCGAGCGGCCCGTTCGTGTTCCCGGCCTACTCGGCCGTGACCCTGATCGCCGAAGGCATCAAGGCTGCCAAGTCCGAAGACCCGGCCAAAGTGGCAGAAGCCATTCACGCCGGCACCTTCAAGACCCCGACTGGCGACCTGAGCTACGACGCCAAGGGCGACTTGAAAGACTTCAAATTCGTAGTCTACGAGTGGCACAACGGCAAACCTAAAACTGAAGTTTCGCCTCAGTAAGGCATTGCCGAACTGACTGCCAATAAAGCCCACGGCGTGCCGTGGGCTTTGTTTTACGAATGTATAGGGCCGCGCTGGCGTGATCCGCCAGTCTCCCCACCTGAAAATCTCAAAACCGTCATCAGCGGTTCGCTGGC
>NZ_JBIUWI010000147.1:0-3095 GCF_044743385.1 Pseudomonas sp. NPDC087639
CAGCACCACCACGTCGTAGTTGTAGACAGCCATGCGTACTCCTCAGAACAGGCCGCGGTGCCAGCAGAACCTGCGGCTAAATCACGCCGAACGGCGGCGCGAAGGAACAATTGGGGGCCAGTGATGAACCCGGACACAGTCTATAGAAGCGTCAACGCCGCGCACATTAACCCTTGGTCGCGTCGTAGGCTACTTTTGCCTGCACTACAACGCCAGCTTTCGTATTGTCCTTAGTCAGTTTTTACGCCACTGAACCGCTCGAAAGCCTTGCTGGTGCGGATAACAAAACCTGTATCGGCACGAATCACAAAGAATGCACCAATGTCGTGTTTTTCGGCATAGTCCCAAGCCCTTTCAGGCCCGAGAATCAGCAACAGCGTCGATAGTCCATCGGCCATCAACGCTGAAGGATGAATCACCGTGACTGACGCAAGATCATGTAGGACAGGTGCGCCGCTACGCGCATCGAATGTGTGGGAATAGCGCCGGCCATCTCGCAGGAAATAGTTGCGGTAATCGCCGGAGGTGGAAACGCCGTAGCCATCGACATTGATGATGCGCTCGGCGACTCGCTGATCATCGCGGGGCTCTTCCAAGGCAATGCGCCATGGTGAGCCATCGAGTTTTTTGCCCTTGGCCTTGAGCTCTCCCGTGGCTTCGGCGAGGTAATCGTGGATGCCCATGGCGTCGAGTCGTGCGGCAATCCTATCGACGGCATAACCGGCGGCAACGCTGTTGAAGTCGACTTCAACGGCGGCGTCCTTGCACAACTGATCGCCATCGATTCGCAGATGCTGATGACCGACCCGTTGCAGCACCTCGGCCAATGCAGCAGCACTTGGGACTTTTTCTTCGCGACCTTGCGGACCGAAGCCCCAGAGATTCATCAGCGGTTCGACGGTGAGGTCGTAGGAACCTTCGCTTTGCTCTGACAGCTGTTCACCGATACGAACCAATTCGAGTACGGAAGCGGGCATCTTCTGACAACTGTTGGCGGGCAATGCGTTGAATTGCTCGATGTCCGAATCGCTGCGGTAAGTGGACATATGCCGATCGACTTCGGCGAGGATGCCCTCCACTTCGCGGCGAACTTGTGCAGGATCAGCAAGACTTGCATGACGTACGTATTTGATCGAATACGTGCTGCCCATGGTCGGACCGCCAATGCTCTCCATGGAGTCGCCATTGCCGCAGCCGGACAAGACGACCGCCAACACCACAACCCCCTGCCACCGTCCAGTTAACAATTCTTCATCTCCCCGCAAAAGCACGCCGGCCATTATGGGATACGAGCGAAACGCTTTCTTACAAGATTTAAAGTGAGTATCCAGAAATGTCTTCAACGACCGGCAAAGGCAAGGCGATTTTTCGCGTTGTCAGCGGCAATTTTCTCGAAATGTTCGACTTCATGGTCTACGGCTTCTACGCCACGGCGATCGCCAAGACTTTCTTCCCTACCGACAGCGCCTTCGCCTCCCTGATGCTTTCGCTGGCAACCTTCGGTGCCGGTTTCCTG
Source organism: Pseudomonas sp. NPDC087639 (assembly GCF_044743385.1). Lineage (NCBI taxonomy): Bacteria > Pseudomonadati > Pseudomonadota > Gammaproteobacteria > Pseudomonadales > Pseudomonadaceae > Pseudomonas > Pseudomonas sp. NPDC087639. The sequence continues at coordinate 1,517 of NZ_JBIUWI010000147.1, forward strand.
ATGCGCCCACTCGGCGCAATCTTTCTGGGCGCCTACATTGACCGCCATGGCCGTCGCAAGGGCCTGATCATCACTCTGGCGATGATGGCCGCCGGCACCGTGTTGATTGCCTGCGTCCCAGGCTACGCGACGCTCGGTGTCGCCGCACCCTTGCTGGTGCTGCTTGGACGCTTGCTGCAAGGGTTCTCGGCGGGGGTTGAACTGGGCGGCGTCTCGGTTTATCTGGCGGAAATTTCCACGCCGGGCCGCAAAGGCTTTTTTGTCAGTTGGCAGTCCGCCAGCCAACAAGCGGCCGTGGTGTTCGCCGGCCTGCTCGGCGTCGGTCTCAACCACTGGCTGAGCCCGGAGCAAATGGGCGATTGGGGCTGGCGCGTGCCGTTTCTGATCGGCTGCATGATCGTGCCGGTGATCTTCGTGATTCGTCGCTCGCTGGAGGAAACCCCGGAATTCCAGGCGCGCAAGCATCGCCCTACTTTGCAGGAAATCGTCCGCTCGATTGGTCAGAACTTCGGTATCGTCCTCGCCGGCATGGCGCTGGTCGTGATGACCACGGTGTCGTTCTATCTGATCACGGCCTACACCCCGACTTTTGGCAAGTCTGAACTGCATTTGTCGGATCTGGATGCGTTGCTGGTGACGGTGTGCATCGGCCTGTCGAACTTCTTCTGGCTGCCGGTGATGGGTGCGGTGTCTGACAAGATCGGACGCAAACCCCTACTGCTGGCGGCGACGATTCTGGCGATTCTGACCGCTTACCCTGCCCTTTCGTGGCTGGTGGCGAATCCGAGCTTCAGCCATTTGCTGATCGTCGAGTTGTGGTTGTCTTTCCTGTACGGCTCGTACAACGGCGCGATGGTGGTGGCGCTGACCGAGATCATGCCGGTAGAAGTGCGTACAACCGGGTTCTCGCTGGCCTACAGCCTGGCGACTGCGACCTTCGGCGGCTTCACACCGGCGGCGTGTACCTATTTGATTCATGTGCTGGGCAACAAGGCTGCGCCGGGGATCTGGCTCAGCGGTGCGGCGGTGCTGGGGTTGATTGCGACGCTGGTGTTGTTCCGGGGCAACAAGCATGAACTGCGCACGGCGCAAGCGGCTGTTGCTGGCGGCGCCCGATAGGACGCCATCGCGAGCAGGCTCGCTCCTACAGGGGATTTGTGAACGACAAAGATCCAGTGTGGGAGCCAGCCTGCTGGCGATGAGGCCGGAACAGGCAACAGAGATTTACCAGGCATAAAAAAACGCCCCGACCAAAGTCGGGGCGTTTTCATTTGCAGCTAAGGCTTAGCGCGGGAATGCTGGCGGGTTTACACCGGCCATGTCTTCCATCACGCGAACAACCTGGCAGCTGTAGCCGAACTCGTTGTCGTACCAGACGTAAAGAACAACGCGGTTGTCCTGAACGATGGTCGCTTCAGCGTCGACCACACCGGCGTGGCGCGAGCCAACGAAGTCGGTGGATACCACTTCCTGCGAATTGACGAAGTCGATTTGCTTATGCAGATCGGAGTGCAGCGCCATGTAGCGCAGGTACTCGTTCATCTCTTCACGGGTAGCGGCTTTCTCAAGGTTCAGGTTG
>NZ_JBIUWI010000148.1:0-3061 GCF_044743385.1 Pseudomonas sp. NPDC087639
AGGCCGTACAACACGCCAATCAGCAGACAGCCCACGATATTAACGGCCAGCGTCGCGGTATAGAAGTGCCGAGGCCAATTGGCGTTGACCCAATTGCCGGTGGCGAAGCGCAACAAGGTGCCGGCGATCCCGCCGACGGAGACCGCAACGATCAATGGAATCACTATTTTCTCCGCTGCCGAGGGCTTAAACGGTCAAGTTGGGCGAGGTGGTTGAGTTTCTCGCCGATCTTCAATTCCAGGCCGCGCGGCACTGGTTGATAGAACGGAATCGGCTCGAGCTCTTCCGGGAAATAGTCTTCGCCGGCAGCATAAGCATCCGGCTCATCGTGGGCATAACGGTATTCGTCGCCGTAACCCAGTTGTTTCATCAGTTTGGTCGGCGCGTTGCGCAGGTGCAGCGGGACTTCCAGCGAGCCATTTTCTGCGGCGGCGCGCAATGCAGTCTTGAACCCCATGTACACCGCGTTGCTTTTTGGCGCGCAGGCCAGATACGTGATGGCCTGCGCCACGGCCAACTCGCCTTCCGGGCTGCCGAGGCGCTCCTGCACTTCCCACGCTGCCAGACACAGGCTCAGCGCACGCGGGTCGGCGTTGCCGATGTCTTCGCTGGCCATGCGCACTACGCGCCGGGCCAGGTACAGCGGATCGCAACCACCATCGATCATCCGCGCGAACCAGTACAGCGCGCCGTCAGGATTGGAGCCGCGCACCGATTTGTGCAAAGCGGAAATCTGGTCATAGAACGCTTCGCCGCCCTTGTCGAAACGCCGACGCGTGTCGCCGAGTAGACTTTGCAGAAGCTCGGTACCGATCTCGCTATCGTCTTCGGCCAGGTCCGAGGCGTTCTCCAGCAGATTGAGCAGGCGCCGACCATCGCCATCGGCGGCGGACAGCAGCATCTGAAAGCCTTCGTCGTTCAACGTCAGGTTGCGCTTGCCCAGGCCGCGCTCTTCGGTCAGCGCGCGATTCACCAGTTTGCGCAGCGCCGCTTCGTCGAGGCTTTTCAGCACATAGACACGGGCTCGCGACAGCAAAGCGTTGTTCAGTTCGAACGAAGGGTTTTCGGTGGTCGCGCCGATGAAGATCAGCGTGCCGTCTTCAACGTAGGGCAGGAACGCGTCCTGCTGGGATTTGTTGAAACGGTGCACTTCATCGACGAACAAAATGGTGCGCTTGCCGTACTGGCCGGCCTGCTGCTTGGCGATTTCAACGGCCTGACGGATCTCTTTGACCCCGGCGAGGACCGCCGAGACCGTTTCGAAGTGTGCATCCGAGACTTCTGCCAGCAACCGCGCCAACGTGGTCTTGCCCACGCCCGGCGGCCCCCAGAAGATCATCGAATGCAGGGCACCCTGCTCCAGCGCCTCACGCAGAGGCTTGCCACGAGCCAGCACATGCTCCTGACCGACGTACTCATCCAGATTGGTCGCACGCAAACGCGCGGCCAGCGGCTGGGCAATCGGTGCACTGCGAAACAGATCCATCACGTACCGTTGAAACCTCGGTTATTACGATTTTTCAGACATGTAGGAAAACCTGTGGTGAGGGGATTTATCCCCTCACCACAAAAGCCCCATCACAGAGCCTATGCGTTATTCCTGGATAACGTCAGCGCCCTTCGGGATATCGAACTTGAACTTCGACGCTGGAACCGGCTCGTTGGCCTTCACCCCGGTGAACAGGATGTTGGTGCGCTGACCGACGCTGTCGATCAGTTGCATGTCATTGAGCAGACCGTTGCGGAACGACAGGCGCAGGTTGTCGAACAGGGTGTCCTTGGTTTTCGGCTTGAGGGTGAAGTCGATCACGCCGCCCGCCTCTTTCGCGCTGATGTCAAAGCTCTGGCTGATCTTCGACACATCACCGGACAGCAGCAGCGCCGGGGTCTGGGTCAGACGCTCGTCGAGCTTCTTGATGGTTGCCTGTTCCAGATCCGGGTCCCACAGGGTGACTTTCTTGCCATCGGAGACCATAGTCTGCTCGGCCGGCGCATTGGTGTGCCAGTAGAACAGGCCCGGACGCTGCAAGGTCATGTCGCCAGTGGTTTCCTGCAACTGAGTACCGCTGCCGTCGAGGGTCAGCTGCGAGAAGTTCGCGCTCAGGGTCTTGGATGTTTCAAGCAATTGGGTCAGACGAGCCACGTCCTTGTCATCGGCGTGGGCCGTGAGTGTGGTCAAAGCCAGTACTGGCAGCAGCATGCGGATAAGACGCATGGGAGTCCTCTTGAATACTCGTGGGAAAGCGGCGGCACATCATTGTCCCGCCTGTTGCTTTTGGGGTCAGTCGCGTACCGGGCCGGGAGCCAGGACTTCACGCGAACCGTTGGTGTTCATTGATGTGACGACGCCAGCCATTTCCATGGCTTCGATCATCCGTGCGGCACGGTTGTAGCCGATCTTCAGCTTGCGCTGCACCGCGGAGATCGAAGCCCTACGGCTTTCCAGTACAAACTGCACGGCTTCGTCATACAGCGCATCGGCTTCAGGATCATCGCCGTCGCCGCCACCGCTGCTGCCTTCAAAGCCGCTGCCTGCCTCTTCGACACCGTTAAGAATGTCATCGTTGTATTCCGGTGCGCCGCGCAGTTTCCAAGCCTCGACTACACGGTGAACTTCTTCGTCGGAAACGAACGCACCGTGAACCCGGATCGGCAGGCTGGTGCCCGGTGGCATGTAGAGCATGTCACCGTGGCCGAGCAATTGTTCGGCGCCACCCTGGTCGATGATGGTCCGCGAGTCGATCTTGCTCGACACCTGGAACGCCATTCGGGTCGGAATGTTGGCCTTGATCAGACCGGTGATCACGTCCACCGACGGCCGCTGGGTCGCAAGGATCAAGTGAATACCCGCCGCCCGCGCTTTCTGTGCGATACGGGCGATCAGTTCTTCAACCTTCTTGCCGACGATCATCATCATGTCGGCGAATTCGTCGACGACCACGACGATGGTCGGCAGCTTCTGCAACAGCGGCGCTTCGTCGTGAATGCTTTCGCGATGAGCTGACTCCGGAAGGCTTCCTCAGCAACAACGCTGGTGGCATCCTCGGCGGTATCTCGTCTG
>NZ_JBIUWI010000149.1:0-2984 GCF_044743385.1 Pseudomonas sp. NPDC087639
GGGGTCGACATCATCGAACCGAAGGTACCACCGTTGGTGATGGTGAAGGTACCACCGGTCATCTCGTCCATCGACAGTTTGCCGTCACGGGCTTTCTTGCCGAAAGTGGCGATGCCGCCTTCGATTTCAGCCAGGCTCATCAGCTCGGCGTTACGCAGAACCGGTACCACCAGGCCACGATCGCTGGAAACAGCAACACCGATGTCGGCGTAGCCGTGGTAAACGATGTCGCCGCCGTCGATCGACGCGTTGACAGCCGGGAAGCGTTTCAGCGCTTCGGTAGCTGCCTTGACGAAGAACGACATGAAGCCCAGGCGTACGCCGTTGTGCGACTTCTCGAACAGATCCTTGTACTTCGAACGCAGCGCCATGACTTCGGTCATGTCAACTTCGTTGAAAGTCGTCAGCATCGCCATGTTCGATTGCGCTTCAACCAGACGCTTGGCCACAGTGGCGCGAACGCGGGTCATCGGTACGCGCTTCTCGATGCGGTCGCCAGCGGCGAACACAGGAGCGGCAGCCGAAGGAGCAGCAGCCTTGGCAGGCGCGGCAGCCGGAGCGGCTTTCTTGGCAGCAACAGCTGCAACCACGTCTTCCTTGGTCACACGACCACCCTTGCCGGTGCCGGCAACGGAAGCGATGTTGATGCCGTTCTCTTCAGCCAGCTTGCGAGCAGCCGGAGCAGCGACAGGATCGTCTTCGCCTTCGGCAGCAGCAGGTGCGGCGGCAGCAGCGGCCGGAGCAGCAGCTGCTGGAGCAGCGGCAGCAGCGCCGCCCGCTTCGATGGAGCCCAGGACTTCGTCGGACAGAACGGTGTCGCCTTCGTTCTTGACGATTGCGCCCAGCACGCCATCAGCAGTAGCCAGCACTTCCAGTACGACTTTGTCGGTTTCGATGTCAACGATCAGATCGTCGCGCTTGACAGCGTCGCCCGGTTTTTTGTGCCAGGTGGCAACGGTGCCATCGGCAACCGATTCCGGGAAAGTGGGGGCTTTGATCTCGATAGCCATTATCTGTAGTTCCTTAAATTCGGTTTCAAGTGCGCGAAGGCATTAAACGGTAAACGCGTCTTGCAGCAGTTTTTCCTGCTGCTCGGCGTGCATCGATGCGTAACCACAAGCAGGTGCAGCGGAGGCATCACGGCCCGCGTACTCAAGTACGAGAGATTTGTCGTGTTTGCCAACGATGCGGCGCATGTGGTGCTGGCTGCAGTACCAGGCACCCTGGTTCATCGGCTCTTCCTGACACCAAACGATATGTTTGAGGTTGGTGTACGGAGCCAGGACTTCAATCAAGTCGTCCTCAGGGAATGGGTACAGCTGCTCGATACGCACGACGGCGATGTCGTCACGGCCTTCGGCACGGCGCTTTTCCAGCAGGTCGTAGTAGACCTTGCCGCTACACAGAACAACGCGCTCGACCTTTTGTGGGTCTTGAGCATCGATTTCCGGGATAACGGTCTGGAACGAACCTTCGGCCAGATCTTCCAGGGTCGAGATGGCCAGCTTGTGGCGCAGCAGCGACTTCGGCGTCAGCACGACCAATGGTTTGCGCAGCGGGCGAATCACCTGACGACGCAGCAAGTGGTAGATCTGCGCCGGCGTGGTCGGTACGGCTACCTGAATGTTGTGCTCGGCGCACAGCTGCAGGTAACGCTCCAGACGTGCCGAGGAGTGCTCAGGACCCTGACCTTCGTAACCGTGCGGCAGCAGCATGGTCAGACCGCACAGACGGCCCCACTTGTGCTCGCCACTGGTGATGAACTGGTCGATAACCACTTGGGCACCGTTGGCGAAGTCGCCGAACTGGGCTTCCCAGATCACCAGCGCATCCGGCGTGGTGGTCGAGTAGCCGTATTCGAACGCCAAAACGGCCTCTTCCGACAGGAACGAGTCGTACAGGTCAAAGCGTGGCTGACCGTCGTACAGGTGCTGCAGCGGAACGTAAGTGCCAGCGTCTTTCTGGTTGTGCAGAACAGCGTGACGGTGCGAGAACGTACCGCGGCCGATGTCCTGACCGGTCATGCGAATCGGGTGACCTTCGAACGCCAGGGTCGCGTACGCCATGGTTTCAGCGTAACCCCAGTTGATCGGCAGGCCGCCGGCTTGCATCTTCTGACGGTCTTCGTAGATCTTCGCAACCTGGCGCTGAACCACGAAGCCATCCGGAATTTCCAGCAGCTTGGCGGACAGTTCCTGCAGGGTTTTCAGATCGAAACGGGTGTCGTGACGCGCAGTCCAGGCGTGGCCCAGATACGGACGCCAGTCCACGAACAACTCTTTGTTCGGCTCTTTGACCAGGCTTTTCACTACGTGCAGACCGTTGTCCAGCGCGTTGCGGTATTCGTCGACTTTCGCCTGAACACGCTCTGCATCAAGCGTACCGTCCTGAGTCAGACGATCAGCGTACAGCTCACGGGTGGTGCGCTGCTTGGTGATCTGCTGATACATCAGAGGCTGGGTGCCGCTTGGCTCGTCGGCCTCGTTGTGGCCGCGACGACGGTAGCAGACCAGATCGATTACCACGTCACGCTTGAATTGCATGCGGTAGTCGATGGCCAACTGGGTCACGAACAACACGGCTTCCGGATCATCACCATTCACATGGAGGATCGGCGCCTGGATCATCTTGGCAACGTCGGTGGCGTACTCGGTGGAACGCGAGTCCAGCGGGTTGCTGATGGTGAAACCAACCTGGTTGTTGATCACGATGTGCACAGTACCGCCGGTCTTGAAACCGCGGGTCTGGGACATCTGGAAGGTTTCCATGACCACGCCTTGACCGGCGAATGCCGCGTCACCGTGGATGGAGATCGGCAGAACCTTCTCACCGGTCGAATCGTTACGACGATCCTGACGGGCGCGAACCGAACCTTCGACCACCGGGGAAACGATTTCCAGGTGGGACGGGTTGAACGCCATGGCCAGGTGAACTTCACCGCCGGCGGTCATCACGTTGGAGGAGAAGCCCTGGTGGTATTTAAC
>NZ_JBIUWI010000150.1:0-2940 GCF_044743385.1 Pseudomonas sp. NPDC087639
CTTCGATCCCACGCCCGGCACGACGAGCAATTTCCTCGGCGTTGCGCTGAAGTACGTTGAAGGTACCGCCACCGACGGTCCCTAACCCACAGATGCCTACTTTGACCGGATTCACTGTGAACTCCCCATAAAACGGCCGACTCAGGGTCGGCCGGAAAACAACCGCGTGCTCGCGGCTCTCTATTAATGGCCCGGCGATGTCGCTACCGGACCATGATCGTCAAAGCCTGACCGTGACGATGCGAATTACTTGGCGCCCAGCGCCAGTTTGGCGACTTGTGGCGCAGGCTGGTAGCCCGGAATGACTTGTCCGTCGGCCAAAACGATGGCCGGTGTACCGTTCACACCAATCGACTGCCCCAGAGCGAATTGTCTGGAAACCGGGTTCTCGCACTTGGCGGCCTTGATTTCCTTGCCATCGACCATTTTGTCCATGGCCGCTTTCTTGTCTTTCGAGCACCACACCGCTTGCAGTTGCTCGTCACCCGGCGAGCCGAGGCCTTGGCGCGGAAACGCAACATAACGCACTTCGATGCCACGCTTGTTCAGCTCCGGCACTTCGGCATGCAGCTTGTGGCAGTACGGGCAGGTGGTGTCGGTGAACACGGTGATGTGCGATTTGGTCTCGCCCACGGCCGGGTAAACCACGGTTTCGGCCACAGGGATGGCGTTGACCAGTTTGGAGATGCCCAGACGCTCGGTCTTCTCGGTCAGATTGACCGGTTTGCCGTCCTTGAGCTGGAACAGGTAACCCTGAACGATGTATTGGCCGTCGGCGCTGGCGTACAGCACGCGGCTGCCCTTGAGCTTGACTTCATACATGCCTGGCAACGGGCTGGCACTGATACTTTCTACCGGAACCTCGAGTTCGAGTTTTTCCAGGCTTTGACGAATCGCTTTGTCGGCCGCGTCATCGGCGACGGCAAAGGTACTGACCAACGCAATGGCTGCGGCGGCGAAAATCTGGGTCAGACGCATGAGAACTCCTGAAGGCGGACAAATGGATCGATCAGAACGCCCGTGCCGGAACACCGGGTCATAACCGTCCATCGTGCAAACCGGCAAAGCCTAACACATAAGGTCACGGTGGCCGAATGCGCCTGTCGCAAGAGACCACACCCTCGTCCTGCATGATCTTTGTTCAGCCACGCGGGTGATGTTTGGCATGCAGATCCTGCAACCGCGCCCGGGCGACGTGGGTGTAGATCTGCGTGGTCGACAGATCGCTATGCCCGAGCAGCATCTGCACCACGCGCAAGTCAGCGCCATGGTTGAGCAGATGCGTGGCAAATGCATGTCGCAAGGTGTGCGGTGACAGCGACTTGCCGATCCCGGCGACCTTGGCCTGATGCTTGATCCGGTGCCAGAAGGTCTGGCGGGTCATCTGTTCACCACGCTGGCTGGGGAACAGCACATCGCTGGGGCGCCCGCCAAGCAACTCGCCACGGCCGTCACGCATGTAGCGCTCGATCCAGACTATTGCCTCTTCGCCCATCGGCACCAGACGCTCCTTGCTGCCCTTGCCCATCACCCGCAATACGCCCTGGCGCAGGTTGACCTGTTCCAGCGTCAGGCTGACCAGCTCGGTCACGCGCAGGCCGCAGGCATAGAGGACTTCCAGCATGGCGCGGTCGCGCTGGCCGATGGCTTCGCTCAGGTCGGGCGCCTTGAGCAGTGCTTCGACATCAGCTTCTGACAGCGATTTGGGCAGCGGCCTACCCAGTTGCGGCATATCGACGCGCAACGTCGGGTCGACGGTGATCAGCTTTTCCCGCAGCAGATACCGATAAAAGCCACGCACACCGGAAAGAAATCTCGCCGTGGAGCGCGGCTTGTAGTTCTGCTCCAGACGCCAGGCCAGGTGATCGAGGATCAGCTCGCGGCCGGCGTTGATCAGCTCAAGGTTCTTCTCCTGCAGCCAGCCGTTGAACAGCGCCAGATCGCTGCGATAGGCGCCACGCGTGTTATCGGACAGGCCTTTCTCCAACCACAAGGCGTCGAGGAATTGGTCAATCAGTGGATGGTCAATGGCGGACATAGAGGCTCAAGTCAGACAGCAACAGCTGGGGGGACAGTTTTTCACAGCGCACCCGATCACGAAACACTCAGGCGGAAAACCCTGGCAACACCGGCACCGGACGCTTGTCATCATCAATCGCGACAAAGCTGAACTGGCCATGAATCGCCTTCTCGCGACCATCGCAGCTCATGCTTTCAACAAACACTTCCACCTCGACCTTGAGGCTGGTGTTACCGACCTTGATCACCCGCCCGACCAGTTCGACGATGGAACCGGCCGGGATCGCGTGGTTGAAGTCGATACGGTCGGTGGACACGGTCACCAGCGGCAAACGGCAGAAACGTGTGGCAGTGATGAACGACACTTCGTCCATCCACGCCAGCGCAGTGCCGCCGAACAGGGTGTTGTGGTGGTTGGTGGTCGGCGGAAAGACGGCTTTGGTTACGCGTGTCACCGAGAGTTCGGTGCGGCGTTCGATTTCCTGGTCACGGATAGACATGTGAGATGACTCGTAAAAAGTAGACTGCAAATCGAAAACAAGATCAAAAGATCGCAGCCTTCCGCAGCGCCTACAGGATGGGGGCAGTTTATTGCAGGCAACAAAAAAGCAGCCCGTAGGCTGCTTTTTTCTGCATCGGAAGCTGGACTTAAGCCAGTTTTTCCTTGATGCGAGCTGCTTTACCCGACAGGTCGCGCAGGTAGTACAGCTTGGCTTTGCGTACGTCACCGCGACGTTTAACAGCCATGCTGTCGATCTGCGGGGAGTAGGTCTGGAAAGTACGCTCTACGCCGACACCGTTGGAGATCTTACGAACGGTGAATGCACTGTTCACGCCGCGGTTACGCTTGGCGATTACAACGCCTTCGAACGCTTGCAGACGGGAACGATCGCCTTCCTTCACTTTCACCTGAACGACAAT
>NZ_JBIUWI010000151.1:0-2659 GCF_044743385.1 Pseudomonas sp. NPDC087639
ATTGTTCAGGCCAGCCTTGCTTGCCTGTCTGCTACGCCCTCGCTGCACCTGACCCTCGTCGGTCAACCCTCCCTTCTTGAAGAATTGATCAACGGCCAATCGGCTGCCGATCGCGCGCGCCTGACGATTTTTCCGGCGTCCGAGGTCATCACGATGGACGAAAAGCCGACTCAGGCCTTGCGTGGCAAGCCCGATTCGTCGATGCGTGTCGCCCTTGAGCTGGTGCGCGATGGCAAGGCCCAGGCCTGTGTCAGTGCCGGCAATACCGGTGCGCTGATGGCGTTGTCGCGATTTGTACTCAAGACGTTGCCCGGCATCGACCGGCCGGCGATGGTTGCTGCTATCCCCACTCAGAAAGGTTATTGCCAGTTACTCGACCTGGGCGCCAACGTAGATTGCAGTGCAGAGCACCTTTTGCAGTTTGCGGTGATGGGTTCGGTGGCCGCGCAGACGCTCGGCATTGCCCGTCCACGCGTGGCGTTGCTGAATATCGGCACCGAGGACATCAAAGGCAATCAGCAGGTCAAGCTGGCTGCGACTTTGCTGCAGGCTGCCCGAGGCATCAATTACATCGGTTTCGTCGAAGGTGACGGGTTGTATCGTGGCGAAGCGGACGTCGTGGTCTGCGATGGATTTGTCGGGAATATCCTGCTCAAGTCCAGTGAAGGCCTGGCGACGATGATTGCTGCGCGCATCGAGGCGCTGTTCAAAAAGAATCTTGCCTCCCGCGCTGTCGGTGCCCTGGCGTTGCCGCTGATGAAGCGGTTGCAGGCTGATCTAGCGCCGGCGCGACATAATGGCGCAAGCTTCCTCGGCTTGCAGGGTATCGTGGTGAAAAGTCACGGTTCGGCTGGGGTTCAGGGCTTTCAGAGTGCGATTTCCCGTGCCCTGATCGAGATTCAGGAGAATCTTCCCGAGCGCCTCCACGGTCGTCTGGAGGATTTGTTGTCTTAGGCGTTTTCGTCGGACAATGCTTAAATGTGACCGCCCGGTTCAAAGGGCCATCCAACTGTCAGTTTCTTGCGTCCCCAAGCGGGGCGTCATTCTCCGACGACAAGATCATTAGGGGCTTGTTACATGTCTGCTTCCCTCGCATTCGTCTTTCCAGGACAGGGTTCGCAGTCCCTCGGCATGCTGGCCGAGCTGGGCGCGCAACATCCGTTGATCCTCGAAACTTTCAAAGAAGCATCCGATGCTCTGGGCTATGACCTGTGGGCACTGACCCAGCAGGGGCCGGAAGAGCTGCTCAATCAAACCGATAAAACCCAACCGGCCATTCTGACCGCCTCGATCGCCCTGTGGCGTCTGTGGCTGGCTGAAGGTGGTGCGCGTCCGGCCTTTGTTGCCGGTCACAGCCTGGGTGAATACAGCGCCCTGGTTGCTGCTGGCAGTCTGACACTGGCTGACGCTGTGAAACTCGTCGAGCGCCGTGGTCAACTGATGCAGGAAGCTGTTCCGGCCGGGCAGGGCGGCATGGCTGCCATCCTCGGTCTGGAAGATGCCGACGTGCTGGCTGCCTGTGCCGAAGCGGCACAAGGCGAAGTGGTCAGTGCCGTCAACTTCAACTCGCCTGGCCAGGTCGTGATTGCCGGTGCCAAGGCTGCCGTTGAGCGTGCCATCGAAGGTTGCAAGGCCCGTGGCGCCAAGCGCGCCATGCCGCTGCCGGTGAGCGTGCCGTCGCACTGCGAACTGATGCGTCCGGCTGCCGAGCGCTTTGCCGAATCCATCGCCTCCATCGACTGGCAGGTGCCGCAGATCCCGGTGGTGCAGAACGTAAGCGCGCAAGTGCCGGCCGATCTGGAAACCCTCAAGCGTGATCTGCTCGAACAACTGTACAAGCCGGTTCGCTGGGTCGAGTCGGTACAGACTCTGGCCGCGAAGGGCGCGACCAATCTGGTCGAATGCGGTCCGGGCAAAGTACTGGCCGGTCTGAACAAACGTTGCGCCGAAGGCGTTGCGACTTCCAACCTCAATACCCCAGACGCTTTCGCTGCCGCTCGCGCAGCGCAAGCCTGAATCAGGAGAAGCTTGCATGAGTCTGCAAGGTAAAGTTGCACTGGTAACCGGTGCAAGCCGCGGTATCGGCCAGGCTATCGCACTGGAACTGGGTCGTCAGGGCGCCATCGTTGTTGGCACCGCGACCTCTGCCAAAGGTGCCGAGGCGATTGCCGCCACTCTGAAAGAACACGGCATTCAGGGCACCGGTCTGGAACTGAACGTGACCAGTGACGAGTCGGTCAGCAAAGTGATCGCGAGCATTCAGGAACAGTTCGGTGCGCCGGCGATTCTGGTCAATAATGCCGGTATCACCCGCGATAACCTGATGATGCGCATGAAAGACGATGAATGGTACGACGTGATCGATACCAACCTGAACAGTCTATATCGCCTGTCCAAGGGCGTTCTGCGCGGCATGACCAAGGCGCGTTGGGGTCGAATTATCAGTATTGGCTCGGTGGGGGGTGCCATGGGCAACGCAGGCCAAGTACACTAGGCAGCCGCCAAGGCCGGTCTGGAAGGTTTCAGCCGTGCAATGGCGCGTGAAGTCGGTTCGCGTTCGATTACGGTCAACTCGGTAACCCCAGGGTTTATCGACACCGATATGACCCGCGAGCTGCCTGAATTAGACCATTAGGAGTAGATCTCACTAGATACGAGG
>NZ_JBIUWI010000152.1:0-2646 GCF_044743385.1 Pseudomonas sp. NPDC087639
CGTAGCCGACCACCTCGCCGAACTGGGCGACCTGGCCGTTACGCCTGAAGCCAACATCATCAAGCTGCCGAACATCAGCGCTTCGGTGCCACAGCTGCAAGCCGCAATCAAAGAGCTGCAAGCTCAGGGTTACAACCTGCCGGATTACCCGGAAACCGTGACCAGCGACGCCGACAAAGACGCCAAGGCGCGTTACGACAAGGTCAAGGGCAGCGCCGTGAACCCGGTTCTGCGCGAAGGCAACTCCGATCGTCGCGCTCCGCTGTCGGTCAAGAACTACGCACGCAAGCACCCGCACAAAATGGGCGCCTGGGCCAAAGACTCCAAGTCCCACGTCGCGCACATGAGCACCGGCGATTTCTACGGCAGCGAAAAAGCTGCCCTGATCGACGCCGCTGACGCTGTGAAGATCGAACTGATCGCCAAAGACGGCACCGCTACCGTCCTGAAAGAAAAAACCAGCGTTCAGGCTGGCGAGATCCTCGATTGCGCCGTGATGAGCAAAAACGCCCTGCGCGCATTCATCGCTGCTGAAATCGAAAGCGCCAAGGCTCAAGGCGTGCTGCTGTCGGTTCACCTGAAAGCGACCATGATGAAGGTCTCCGACCCGATCATGTTCGGCCAGATTGTTGCCGAGTTCTATAAAGACGCGCTGACCAAGCACGCTGACGTGCTGGCTCAGATCGGCTTCAACCTGAACAACGGCATCGGCGATCTGTACGCTCGCATCAAGGCCCTGCCGGCCGAGCAACAGGCACAGATCGAAGCTGACATGGCAGCGGTCTACGCCGCCCGTCCGTCGTTGGCGATGGTCAACTCCGACAAAGGCATCACCAACCTGCACGTGCCGAGCGACGTTATCGTCGACGCCTCGATGCCAGCGATGATCCGTGACTCCGGCAAGATGTGGGGCACCGACGGTCAGTTGCACGACACCAAGGCTGTGATCCCGGATCGTTGCTACGCAACCATCTACCAGGCCGTGATCGAAGATTGCAAAGCCAATGGCGCATTCGATCCGACCACCATGGGCAGCGTGCCAAACGTAGGTCTGATGGCGAAGAAAGCCGAAGAGTACGGCTCGCACGACAAGACCTTCCAGATCAAGGCTGACGGCGTGGTTCGCGTGACCGACAGCAAAGGCACCCTGCTGATGGAACAGGCTGTTGAAGCCGGCGACATCTTCCGCATGTGCCAGACCAAAGACGCGCCGATCCAGGACTGGGTCAAACTGGCCGTCAACCGTGCTCGCGCCAGCAGCACTCCAGCTATTTTCTGGCTGGACCCAATGCGCGCTCACGACGGCGTAGTGATCGAGAAAGTTCAGGCTTACCTGAAGGATCACGACACTGCTGGTCTGGACATCCAGATCATGGCGCCGGTCGACGCAATGAAGTACACCCTGCAGCGCACTCGCGAAGGCAAGGACACCATCTCGGTGACCGGTAACGTACTGCGCGACTACCTGACCGACCTGTTCCCGATCATGGAACTGGGCACCAGCGCCAAGATGCTGTCGATCGTGCCGCTGATGAACGGTGGCGGCCTGTTCGAAACCGGCGCCGGCGGCTCGGCTCCGAAGCACGTGCAGCAACTGGTCGAAGAGAACTTCCTGCGCTGGGATTCGCTGGGTGAATTCCTGGCTCTGGCGGCATCCCTCGAGCATTTGGGTGTGAACTACAACAACCCGAAAGCGCTGGTTCTGTCCAAGACTCTGGATCAGGCTACTGGCCAGTTCCTCGACAACAACAAGTCGCCATCGCGCAAAGTCGGCAACATCGACAACCGCGGCAGCCACTTCTACCTGGCGATGTACTGGGCTCAGGCCCTGGCAGCCCAGACTGAAGACGCTGCACTGCAAGCGCAGTTCGCGACTCTGGCCAAGACTCTGACCGAGAACGAAGCAACCATCGTTGCCGAACTCAACGCCGTTCAGGGCAAGCCAGTGGACATCGGCGGTTACTACCACGCCAATGCCGAACTGATCAGCAAAGCCATGCGCCCAAGCGCAACTCTCAACGCGGCGATTGCTGCGCTGGTTTAAGGTTGTAAAGGGAACATCACAAACCCCGGCCTTGTGCCGGGGTTTGTGTTTTCAGGCAAAGATACACAGAAGACAGAGGAATCCCTATGGACTGGCTCCCCCACATCACCGTCGCCACCATCGTCGAAGACAACGGCCGCTTCCTGATGGTCGAAGAGCACAAGGCCGGCCGTAACGTGTTCAACCAGCCCGCCGGCCACCTGGACCCGGATGAAACCCTGATCGAAGCCGCCGTGCGCGAAACCCTCGAAGAAACCGGCTGGGACGTCGAACCGACCGGCGTGATCGGCATTTACCTGTATACCGCGCCAAGCAACGGCGTGACCTATCAACGTGTTTGCTTCTCCGCGAAGGCCATAAAACACCATCCGGACTACCCACTCGACGACGGCATCCTCGGCGCCAAGTGGCTGACTCGCGACGAATTAATCGAGCAGCGCGACAACTGGCGCAGTGAGCTGATCATCCGCTGCATCGATGATTACCTGGCCGGCCATCACTTCGGCCTCGAACTGATCCGCCCTTCTCTTTAGCCTTGAGGCCGTGAGCCTGATAGAATCGCGTCCTTTTTCAAGACACTCATTGAATCCCTATGCGTGATC
>NZ_JBIUWI010000153.1:0-2590 GCF_044743385.1 Pseudomonas sp. NPDC087639
CGCGAATTTTACGAGAAGCCAACTTCTGAGCGTAAGCGTAAAGCAGCAGCCGCTGTTAAGCGTCACGCCAAGAAAGTTCAGCGCGAACAGCGCCGCGCCGTTCGTCTGTACTAATACACAGACGTTCGTAGCAAGCTTCTTGCCTAAGCCCGGCTCTCAGCCGGGCTAATGGCATTTGCGTAAAACGCTTGATGCTTCACCGTCAAAGCCGCACATGCGACCAAGACAAATCTGCTTCACGCGTCAGACCTGGCTCTTTTGCCAGCGGTGCACGTCTTTTCTGACGAGCCTTTAAAGGCTACTGACGAGCACACCCACTGATTCCTCTCACGACGATCAGCCCAAGGCACCTGCATGCGTGCCCGCTTTATTGAGCTATCCGAGGCCATTAACCGGCCGCCAGCGGATTCAGCGCAACACTTTCAAATAGTCGAAGGCTGATTGGTACTAACGTCAGTGGATTTTCGGCAGATACACTTCCCGACAGCGATTACGCAGACGACACCGGTCGAGCCGCACATTTTGCGTGCTTCAAACAACGACCCGCGTCCGGCCGCCCTTCGCATCGGACTCATTACAGCGCAGACGACGAGAACGCGATGGCCGGGCTGATTCCCCAGAGCTTTATTGACGACCTCCTGAACCGCACCGACATCGTCGACGTGGTCAGCTCGCGTGTGCAGCTAAAAAAAGCAGGCAAAAACTACACCGCCTGCTGCCCGTTTCACAAAGAGAAAACCCCGTCTTTCAGCGTCAGCCCCGACAAGCAGTTCTATTACTGCTTCGGTTGCGGCGCTGGCGGTAATGCCCTCGGCTTCCTCATGGACCACGACAACCTGGACTTCCCCCAGGCAGTCGAAGATCTGGCGAAAGCCGCCGGCATGGAAATCCCCCGCGAAGAAAGCGGCCGCGCGCACAAACCGCGACAACCGACCGATTCGCCGCTATACCCTTTGCTCACTGCCGCCGCCGACTTTTATCGGCAGGCACTCAAGAGCCACCCATCGCGCAAAGCTGCGGTGGATTACCTCAAGGGCCGCGGCCTGACTGGCGAGATCGCTCGGGATTTCGGCCTCGGCTTTGCGCCACCCGGCTGGGACAACCTGTTTAAACACTTAAGCAGCGACACTTTGCAACAGAAGGCCATGGTCGACGCCGGCTTGCTGATCGAGAACGCCGAAACCGGCAAACGCTATGACCGCTTCCGCGATCGCGTGATGTTCCCGATCCGCGACACGCGCGGGCGCATCATCGCCTTCGGTGGACGCGTGCTGGGCGATGACAAGCCGAAGTACCTGAACTCGCCGGAAACTCCGGTTTTCCATAAAGGCCAGGAACTTTACGGCCTCTACGAAGCGCGCAAGAACAACCGAAACCTCGACGAAATCATCGTCGTCGAGGGCTACATGGACGTCATCGCCCTCGCCCAACAGGGCTTGCGCAATGCCGTCGCGACGCTGGGCACCGCGACCAGCGAAGAACATTTGAAACGTCTGTTCCGCGTCGTTCCGAACGTATTGTTCTGCTTCGACGGCGACCAGGCTGGCCGCAACGCAGCATGGCGCGCGCTGGAGGCAACACTTCCATGCCTGCAAGACGGGCGCCGTGCGCGATTCCTGTTTCTGCCTGAAGGCGAAGACCCGGACACCCTGGTTCGCGCCGAAGGCACCGATGCGTTCAAGGCCCGAATCAATCAGCATGCGCAGCCGCTGGCCGATTATTTCTTCCAGCAACTGACCGAAGAAGCCGACCCGCGCTCGCTCGAAGGCAAGGCCCACATGGCCACCCTCGCCGCACCGCTGATCGACAAAGTGCCGGGCGCCAACCTGCGCATCCTGATGCGTCAGCGCCTGACCGAAATCACCGGCCTGAGCAGTGAAACCGTCAGCCAGCTCGCTCAAAGCGCGCCGCAGGAAGCACCGCCCGCCTATGATCCGGGCATCGATTACGACGCAATGCCGGACTACAGCGACTACCATCAGCCGCAGGCACAGGATTTGTACGTGCCGCAGCAGGAATGGACGCCGAAGAAACCCGGCGCCGGCGGCAAGAAATGGGACAAGAAACCCTGGGACAAGAACGGCAAGCGTGGCGGCGATCGCGATCAGCAACGCCCGCGGACGCCGATTGGCGTCGAGTCGCCAACCCTGACCGCCCTGCGCACATTGCTTCATCACCCGCAATTGGCCGAGCGCGTCGAAGACGCCGGGCACATTGCGGACGAAAATCAGACCAATGCCCAGTTGCTTGTGGCGCTGCTCGAAGCCGTACAGAAGAATCCCAAGCTAAACTCATTTCAACTGATCGCGCGATGGCACGGCACTGAACAGGGCCGATTGCTCAAGGCGCTGGCAGAAAAGGAATGGCTGATTGATGGAGATAACCTTGAACAACAGTTTTTCGACACCATTACTAGCTTGTCAGCCCGCCAACGCGAGCGAAATCTGGAACAGTTGCTCAGGAAAGCGCGTCAAAGCGAACTGAGTATTGAAGAGAAAAATCAACTGCGCGACCTTCTAAGTCGCAATGTTTCCGCATCAAACCCGACCTCAACTGGCGCGTGAGGTCATAGCTCAGGTATAATCCTCGG
>NZ_JBIUWI010000154.1:0-2540 GCF_044743385.1 Pseudomonas sp. NPDC087639
CAAGACTCCAAGGACAAAGCTATCCCCAACCTGATTCCGGGCAACATTGCCTTCGGCCCAGGTGGCGCACAAGAAGTGCTGATTTCCTACATGCAAATCGTGGTGTTCGTGGTGACCCTGATCGCCATGCTCGGCCTGACATTGTTCATCTCCCGCTCTCGTCTGGGCCGCGCCTGCCGCGCCTGCGCCGAAGACATCAAGATGGCCAACCTGCTGGGTATCAACACCAACAACATCATCGCCCTGACCTTCGTCATTGGTGCTGCGCTGGCGGCCGTCGCGGCCGTACTGCTGAGCATGCAATACGGGGTGATCAACCCGAACGCCGGTTTCCTTGTCGGCCTCAAAGCCTTTACCGCTGCGGTACTCGGCGGCATCGGCAGCATCCCCGGCGCCATGCTCGGCGGGCTGGTGCTTGGGGTGGCGGAAGCTTTCGGTGCCGATATCTTCGGCGACCAGTACAAGGACGTCGTGGCTTTCGGCTTGTTGGTTCTGGTGCTGTTGTTCCGTCCGACCGGCATTCTGGGCCGTCCGGAGGTTGAGAAAGTATGACTAGGAATCTTAAACAGGCACTGTTCAGTGCCTTGCTGGTGTGGGCCGTGGCCTACCCGGTACTCGGTCTGAAACTGACCATCGTCGGCATCAATCTGGAAGTGCACAACACCAGCACGGCGGTTCTGGCGACCATCGCCATCTGCTCTGTGCTGATGTTTTTGCGCGTGCTGTTCAACCAGCAGATCAGCAAGGCCTGGCGTTCCTCGCCGGGCATGCCGCTGATCCCGGCCAAGGCCAGCAACTTCCTGACCCTGCCGACCACCCAGCGCTATTTCATCATTGGGCTGATCCTGCTTGCGCTGGTGTGGCCGTTCTTCGGTTCCCGTGGCGCGGTGGACATCGCCACGCTGATCCTGATCTACGTGATGCTCGGCCTGGGCCTGAACATCGTCGTCGGTCTGGCCGGTCTGCTCGACCTGGGTTACGTCGGCTTCTACGCCGTCGGCGCCTACAGCTACGCGCTGCTGTCGCACTACTACGGCCTGAGCTTCTGGATCTGCCTGCCGATTGCCGGCCTGATGGCGGCGACGTTCGGCTTCCTGCTGGGCTTCCCGGTGTTGCGACTGCGCGGTGACTATCTGGCGATCGTGACCCTCGGCTTCGGCGAGATCATCCGTCTGTTCCTGCGTAACCTGACGGACATCACCGGTGGCCCGAACGGTATCAGCAACATCGAGAAACCGACGTTCTTCGGTCTGACCTTCGAACGTAAAGCCGCAGAAGGGATGCAAACCTTCCACGAGTATTTCGGCTTGCAGTACAACTCGATCAACAAGGTGATCTTCCTCTACCTCGTTGCCCTGTTGTTGGCGCTGGCGGCACTGTTCGTCATCAACCGTCTGCTGCGCATGCCGATCGGCCGTGCGTGGGAAGCGCTGCGTGAAGACGAAATCGCTTGCCGCGCGCTGGGTCTTAACCCAACCGTGATCAAGCTTTCCGCGTTCACCCTCGGTGCTGCATTCGCCGGTTTTGCCGGCAGCTTCTTCGCTGCCCGTCAGGGTCTGGTGACGCCGGAATCCTTCACCTTCATCGAGTCGGCGATCATCCTCGCCATCGTCGTATTGGGTGGCATGGGCTCGCAGCTCGGCGTGATTCTCGCGGCCGTGGTGATGATCCTGTTGCCGGAAATGATGCGTGAATTCAGTGAGTACCGCATGTTGATGTTCGGTGCCCTGATGGTGTTGATGATGATCTGGCGTCCACAAGGTCTGCTGCCGATGCAACGCCCTCACATGGAGTTGCGAAAATGAGCCGCGAGATTCTTAAGGTCGAAAACCTGAGCATGCGCTTCGGCGGCTTGCTGGCGGTCAATGGCGTGGCCCTGACCGTGAAGGAAAAACAGGTGGTTGCGCTGATCGGGCCGAACGGCGCGGGCAAGACCACCGTGTTCAACTGCCTGACCGGTTTCTATCAGCCAACCGGCGGCAGCATCCTTTTGGACGGCGAGCCGATTCAAGGCCTGCCGGGCCACAAGATCGCGCTCAAAGGCGTGGTGCGCACCTTTCAGAACGTGCGGTTGTTCAAGGACATGACGGCGGTCGAGAACCTGTTGATCGCCCAGCACCGTCACCTGAACACCAACTTCCTGTCCGGCCTGTTCAAGACCCCGGCGTTCCGCAAAAGCGAGCGCGAGGCGATGGAATTTGCCGAGTACTGGCTGGAAAAGGTCAACCTCAAGGAGTTCGCCAACCGTACTGCCGGCACCCTGGCATACGGTCAGCAACGTCGTCTGGAAATCGCCCGCTGCATGATGACCCGTCCACGGATCCTGATGCTCGACGAACCGGCCGCCGGCCTCAATCCGAAGGAAACCGAAGACCTCAAAGCGCTGATCGGCATGCTGCGTGAAGAGCACAACGTCACCGTGCTGCTGATCGAACACGACATGAAACTGGTCATGAGCATTTCCGACCACATCGTCGTGATCAACCAGGGCACGCCTCTGGCCGACGGCACGCCGGAACAGATCCGCGACAATCCTGAAG
>NZ_JBIUWI010000155.1:0-966 GCF_044743385.1 Pseudomonas sp. NPDC087639
GGGACAGGTAACTCTCCTTCGCCGCCTCCCCGGCTGCTGCTTTGGCCTGAACCAGAGCATCTTCCAGGGGCTTGATCTTCATCACCATGCCCGGACCACCGCCAAACGGGCGATCGTCCACAGTGTGATGCCGATCCGTCGTGTAGTTCCGCGGATTCCAACAGGTCAGCTGCAAGAGCCCCTGTTTGACCGCACGACTGGTGATGCCGTAGTCGCCGATGGCGGAAAACATCTCGGGAAACAAACTGATCACTTCTACGCGCAAGTTAGCCACGCTTAGAAGTCCGCGTCCCAATCCACCTTCATCTCGCCCGCTGCGAGGTCGACTGCCAACACGCATTGCTCCGTATAGGGCAACAGGCGTTCGCGATCATCCAGGCTGCCAGCGCAAGGCTTGACGACCATTACATCATTGGCGCCGGTTTCCAGAAGATGATCGATTTTCCCGAGCAATTGCCCCAGGTGATCAATGACCTTCAGACCTTCCAGCTGGTACCAGTAGTACTCGCCTTCGGTCAATTCAGCGAACAGGTTGCGCGGCACGCAGATCTCGTAACCGGCCAGAAGACGAGCTTCTTCACGATCATCAAGACCCTTGAGCTTTGCGACCAGGAACTTGTCGCTCCCGCGTCCACTGACCAGCTCGACCTGTTTGACATTGCCTTCACGCTTGAGCGTCCAGGTTTTGTACTGCAACAGGTTTTCAGTCGGATCAGTAAAGGAATAAACCTTCACTTCGCCGCGAACGCCATGAACAGAATAAATTTTGCCAATAACGATCAAATCATCGGCAACAGCAGGCGTCGCGTTCATATTGCTCAGGCCGCAGCCTTGGCAGATTCCTTCAACAACTGAGCAACGCGCTCAGAAGGTTGTGCACCAACGCTCAGCCAGTAGGCAACGCGCTCTTGGTTCACGGACAGACGGGTTTCCTGACCACGGGCAACAGGGTTGAAGAAACCAACC
>NZ_JBIUWI010000155.1:976-2458 GCF_044743385.1 Pseudomonas sp. NPDC087639
CTACGGTCAGGTGGTAACACGCGCGCGTTTTGGAGCCGCCAAGGGCAAGACGGAGTGTGAGCATGTGAACATCGGTCCTGTAGTCGGTGCTGCAAATCTAAATGCACAGCGGGCATGGGTGCCCGAAAGGCCGCATATTCTAAGGAATATCCGGACTTTTGCAAATGACTTTTTCCGGCGCCTATGGCATGCCGTGCAGATTTGCATATAGAGCCGTCGATGAAAACGGCCAGTCAGCTCCCGCCGAGTGCGGGTTTGCTGTTGATCCCGCATCCTTGCGGGGCCTGCGCCGGTGCGACGACCGGCCAGTTATTTACATTTTTGGCATCCCGCCGCCGGGCAACATACCGCCCATGCCGCGCATCATTTTCGCCATTCCGCCTTTGGCGGTGAATTTCTTCATCATCTTCTGCATCTGCTTGTGCTGCTTGATCAAGCGACCGATGTCCTGCACCTGAGTGCCGGAACCCATGGCGATCCGGCGCTTGCGCGAACCGCTGATCAGCTCAGGGTCGCGGCGCTCGGCCGGGGTCATGGAGTTGATGATGGCTTCCATCTGCTTGAACTGCTTCTCTGCGGCGTTCTGGGCATTGCCCATCTGCGACAGGTTGACGCCGCCGATGCTCGGCAGTTTGTCCATGAGGCCACCGAGGCCGCCCATGTTCTTCATCTGTTGCAACTGATCGCGGAAGTCTTCGAGATCGAAGCCCTTGCCCTTCTTCAGCTTCTTGGCCAGTTTGTCGGCCTTGTCCTTGTCGAGGGTCGCTTCGGCCTGTTCGATCAGGCTGAGCACGTCGCCCATGCCGAGAATCCGCGAAGCGATACGCTCAGGGTGGAACGGATCGAGCGCTTCGCTCTTCTCGCCCATACCGATGAACTTGATCGGCTTGCCGGTGATGGCGCGCACCGACAGTGCGGCACCGCCACGGGCATCGCCGTCGACCTTGGTCAGGATCACACCGGTCAGCGGCAGTGCATCACCGAAGGCCTTGGCCGTGTTGGCCGCGTCCTGACCGGTCATGGCGTCGACCACGAAGAGGGTTTCGACCGGGTTGATCGCGGCGTGCAGCGCCTTGATCTCGCCCATCATCTCTTCGTCGATGTGCAGACGACCGGCGGTGTCGACGATGACCACATCAATAAACTTGAGCTTTGCTTCTTTTATAGCCGCAGTGGCGATGTCGACCGGCTTCTGGCTCAGGTCGGACGGGAAGAACGTCACGCCGATGTCGTTGGCCAGGGTTTCCAGCTGTTTAATAGCCGCGGGACGGTAGACGTCCGCCGACACGACCATGACCGACTTCTTCTTGCGCTCTTTAAGGAAGCGCGCAAGTTTGCCGGCGGTGGTGGTTTTACCGGCGCCCTGCAAACCGGCCATCAGAATCACGGCGGGTGGCACGGCGCTCAGGTTCAAGTCTTCGTTGGCCGCGCCCATCAGGCTTTCGAGTTCGGCCTGGACGATCTTCACGAACGCCTGGCCCG
>NZ_JBIUWI010000156.1:0-2351 GCF_044743385.1 Pseudomonas sp. NPDC087639
AGTACTTGTAAACCATCGCTGCCAGGGTCGGCATCTTGGCAACCAGGCGGATCGCGGAAATTTCGCGATGCTGCGGGTTATTGATGTCCAGGGAGTCGTGGTAGAAGGCCGAGAGGGCGCCGACTACGCCGCACATGACGGCCATCGGGTGGGCGTCGCGACGGAAACCGTTGAAGAAGGTTTTCAGCTGCTCGTGAACCATGGTGTGGTTCTTGACGGTGCTGACGAACTGGGCTTTCTGTTCTGCTGTCGGCAGTTCGCCGTTGAGCAGCAGGTAGCAGGTTTCCAGGTAGTCTGACTTTTCAGCCAGTTGTTCGATCGGGTAGCCGCGGTGCAACAGAATGCCGTTGTCGCCGTCGATATAGGTAATCTTCGATTCGCACGAGGCGGTCGACATGAAACCAGGGTCGAAAGTGAAGCGGCCCGTGGCCGTCAGGCCCCGAACATCGATTACATCGGGACCAACGGTGCCGGTTAAAATGGGCAGCTCGACGGGGGCTGCGCCCTCGATGATCAACTGCGCTTTTTTGTCAGCCATGTGGCCTCCTATTTATGCTTAACCATCAGACAGACCCCCCACGCAGGGCCCGCACCACTATAGTGAGATAAATTCGAATGTCAATTTGCCTAAAGTCTTGCTCCAGAAGGCTTTAAGCGCACTTTTTCCTCGAAATTGCCTGCCATTTACGCCTTTTATTCAACTTGTGCAATCAGCTATTGGGGGTAGGTGATTGCGTTGTCATTAGTAGCCTAACTGTCTATACTCGGCCACCGACCGCCAAGGGCTTTTGGGCCTGCTTTATTGGGGGTCGCATCCCTGGGTGGTGGTTACCTGACCAGTGCACTCCCCAACAACTTTGCCCTGATTGTTAGGGGCTCTTCAGTGTGAAAAAAAAGCCGTGAAAAGCCAACGACCTGTAAACCTAGACCTAAGGACCATCAAACTCCCCATCACCGGCGTTACGTCGTTTCTTCACCGTGTTTCCGGC
Organism: Pseudomonas sp. NPDC087639; assembly: GCF_044743385.1. Classification (NCBI taxonomy): domain Bacteria; kingdom Pseudomonadati; phylum Pseudomonadota; class Gammaproteobacteria; order Pseudomonadales; family Pseudomonadaceae; genus Pseudomonas; species Pseudomonas sp. NPDC087639. The sequence goes on from NZ_JBIUWI010000156.1 coordinate 990, forward strand.
ATCATCCTCTTCCTGGGTATCGGCTTCATGCTTTATGCATTGGGCAAGTCTCTGGGTTCCGAGGAAGGTTTTGCCGAAGTGAAGGCATGCTTGACCAGCCCGCTGGCCAAGTTCGTAGCATGGGGCCTCCTGTCCGCTCTGCTGTATCACCTGGTAGCCGGTGTGCGCCACTTGATCATGGATATGGGCATCGGTGAGACGCTGGAAGGCGGCCGCCTGGGCTCGAAAATTATCATCGCCGTTTCGGTGGTGTTGATCGTTCTGGCAGGAGTTTGGATATGGTAACCAGCGTTACGAACCTTTCGCGTTCGGGCCTCTATGACTGGATGGCGCAACGTGTGTCTGCGGTTGTTCTCGCGGCTTATTTCATTTTCCTGATCGGATACCTTGCAGCGAATCCGGGCATTGGCTACGACCAGTGGCACGGCCTGTTCGCCCACAACGGGATGCGTATCTTCAGTCTGCTGGCCCTTGTTGCTCTCGGCGCTCACGCCTGGGTCGGCATGTGGACCATCGCGACCGACTACCTGACGCCAATGGCGCTGGGCAAGTCCGCGACCGCAGTACGTTTCCTTTTCCAGGCAGTATGCGGCGTTGCGATGTTCGCTTACTTCGTCTGGGGTGTGCAGATTCTCTGGGGTATCTGAGTCATGGCTAACATTCCAACGATTTCTTTCGACGCCATCATCATTGGTGGTGGCGGTGCCGGCATGCGCGCTGCGCTGCAACTGGCGCAGGGCGGTCACAAGACTGCCGTGATCACCAAGGTTTTCCCGACTCGTTCGCACACTGTATCCGCCCAGGGCGGCATCACCTGTGCAATCGCGTCCGCTGACCCGAACGATGACTGGCGCTGGCACATGTACGATACCGTCAAGGGTTCCGACTACATCGGTGACCAGGACGCTATCGAATACATGTGTCAGGAAGGCCCGGCTGCCGTTTTCGAGCTGGACCACATGGGTCTGCCGTTCTCGCGTACCGAGCAAGGCCGTATCTACCAGCGTCCGTTCGGCGGTCAGTCCAAGGACTATGGCAAGGGCGGTCAGGCTGCACGTACTTGCGCCGCTTCCGACCGTACCGGTCACGCACTGTTGCACACCCTTTATCAGGGCAACCTGAAAGCCGGTACTACGTTCCTGAACGAGTACTACGCTGTCGACCTGGTGAAAAACCAGGAAGGCGATTTCGTCGGTGTGATCGCGATCTGCATCGAAACTGGCGAAACCTCCTACATCCGCGCAAAAGCCACCGTATTGGCTACCGGCGGTGCAGGCCGTATCTACGCGTCCACCACCAACGCCCTGATCAACACCGGTGACGGCGTCGGCATGGCTCTGCGTGCTGGCGTGCCGGTACAAG
>NZ_JBIUWI010000157.1:0-2343 GCF_044743385.1 Pseudomonas sp. NPDC087639
GTGCTCCTCTGGAAGATCCTTTTGGAGAAGCGGGCGATCCTGATTGAATGTTAGTCGAATCTGGCTGATTGCATGCATGGAAAGAAAGGTTCGTCAGTTGTGCAAATACAGTGGTGGGGGCGGCAGCACACGTTTTCAACTCCGACTGCCCGGTCACCTTGACTATCGGGAAAACGGTGTTACAACCAATAGAGCCCACAGTGGGTAAAAAAGATCCGCGGAGTCAATCCTTTTAACGGATTAGATTGCGGATGACTTGGATGATACTCCAGCGATGGAGTCTGTTGCAGAGGGATTTGAGCATGGCTGTCGGCAAGGTGAAATGGTTCAACAATGCCAAGGGGTTCGGTTTCATTAATACCGACACCCATGAAGGTCGAGATGAGGACGGCAAAGAGATTGATTTCTTTGCGCATTACTCCGCCATCCAGATGGACGGATATAGAACCCTCAAGGCCGGGCAAGCCGTGAGTTTTGATATTGTGCAAGGCCCCAAAGGCCTGCATGCGCACAATATTAAAACCACCGAGGCCGTGAAAGAAGCCGCTCCGGCCACCGCTCAGCAGCAATCAGTCACCAACTGACGCAACAAAACCGCCCGCCATAAAAAAGCCGCCCGACTCGATCACTCGAGCCGGGCGGCTTCGTTACAACTGTTTTTTATTACATGTGCGAAATCAGCGCATCACCGAAGCCAGAAGACGAAACCAGCTTGGCACCTTCCATCAGACGCTCGAAGTCATAGGTCACGGTTTTGGCACTGATGGCGCCGTTGGTGCCCTTGATGATCAGATCCGCCGCTTCGACCCAGCCCATGTGCCGCAGCATCATTTCCGCTGACAAAATCAATGAGCCCGGGTTGACCTGATCCTTGCCGGCATACTTCGGCGCAGTGCCGTGGGTCGCTTCGAACATCGCCACGGTGTCGGACAGGTTGGCGCCCGGCGCAATACCGATACCACCCACTTCTGCCGCCAGGGCGTCGGAGAGGTAGTCGCCGTTGAGGTTGAGGGTCGCGATCACATCGTATTCGGCCGGGCGCAGCAGGATCTGCTGGAGCATGGCGTCGGCGATGGCATCCTTGACGACAACGTTCTTGCCGGTTTTCGGATTCTTGAACTGCATCCAAGGGCCACCGTCGAGCAGGGTCGCGCCGAACTCTTCGGCCGCCACTTCGTAGGCCCATTCCTTGAAGGCACCTTCGGTGAACTTCATGATGTTGCCTTTGTGCACGATGGTCAGCGAGTCGCGATCGTTATCGACCACATATTGCAGAGCCTTGCGCGCCAGACGCTTGGTGCCCTCTAAAGAAACCGGCTTGACGCCGATGCCGCAATTTTCGTCGAAACGGATCTTGGTGACACCCATTTCTTCTTTAAGGAATTTGATGACCTTGGTGGCTTCCGGCGAACCAGCCTTCCACTCGATACCGGCGTAAATGTCCTCGGAGTTTTCGCGGAAGATGGTCATGTCGACGTCGCCAGGCTTTTTCACCGGGCTAGGCACACCTTCGAACCAGCGCACCGGGCGCAGGCAGACGTATAGGTCGAGTTGCTGACGCAGGGCCACGTTCAGCGAGCGAATGCCCCCACCCACCGGAGTGGTCAGAGGGCCTTTGATGGAAACCACGTAATCCTTGACTGCGTCCAGCGTTTCCTGAGGCAGCCAGGTGTCCTGATCGTAAACCTGAGTGGCTTTTTCCCCGGCATAGACTTCCATCCAGGAAATCTTGCGCTTACCGCCGTATGCCTTTTGAACTGCAGCATCGACAACCTTGATCATCACCGGACTGATGTCGACACCAATGCCGTCACCTTCGATGAAGGGGATGATCGGGTTATCAGGAACATTGAGAGAATGGTCTGCATTGACGGAGATTTTGTCGCCGACGGCTGGAACCTGAATCTTCTTGTAACCCATGCTGAACTCCATTGTTTGGATTGAACATCTGGCTTGGTTCGAGCGTAACCCAGTTAAATCAACACGCAAACCCTCTGTTCACGGCGCGAGCACATCTGGTTTCGTACAAGCCTGAAAGCAAAGGGAAAAGCGCCAAACTCAAGCATTCGCGGCGACTCTACGCCTCACCCTGCCCTGCGACCTTTAGACCAATGGACGAGAATCGTTGCATATGAACCATCGGCAGATTGCCAGCTACCTATGTATAATGCCGCCCGCTGACCAAAGGGTCACGACGGCTGGCCTCTCTAGAATGAGACTTTCCGCCTGATTGGTTGAGCTGTTACCGCAGCCCGACCGCTTGACGCTCTACTGATGCACCCAACATCACCGCGAAGAATCTCGACATTCGGTTCATGGATGACTTTGAACGAACGCGCTTAC
>NZ_JBIUWI010000158.1:0-1648 GCF_044743385.1 Pseudomonas sp. NPDC087639
CGACAAGATCGGCATCAAGCTGCACACCGCCAACTTTGCCGCCGAGTACTGGGACACCGTGTTCGAGCACTTCCTGGCCGAATACAAAGCCGGGCGCACGCCGAACCCGGACATCCTGTGTAACCGCGAAATCAAGTTCAAGGCGTTCCTCGACTACGCCATGATGCTCGGCGCCGACCTGATCGCCACCGGCCACTACGTGCGCCGCCGCGACATCGATGGCCGCACCGAACTGCTCAAAGGCCTTGATCCGAACAAGGATCAAAGCTACTTCCTGCACGCCGTCGGCGGCGAACAGATCGCCAAGACGCTGTTCCCGGTCGGCGAACTGGAAAAACCGGAAGTGCGCGCAATTGCCGAGAAATACGAGCTGGCCACCGCCAAGAAGAAGGATTCCACCGGGATCTGCTTTATCGGCGAGCGGCGTTTCAGCGACTTCCTCAAGCAATACCTGCCGGCACAACCGGGCGAGATCAAGACCACCGAAGGCGAAGTCATCGGCCGTCACCACGGCTTGATGTATCACACCATCGGTCAGCGTCAGGGCCTGGGCATCGGCGGCTTGAAGGATGCCGGCGACGAGCCGTGGTACGTGCTGCGCAAGGATCTTGATACCAACGAACTGATCGTCGGCCAGGGCAACAACCATCCGTGGTTGTTCTCCAGCGCCCTGCTCGCTTCGGAAATCTATTGGGTCAACCCGATCGACCTGAGCCAGCCGCTGCGCTTGACCGCCAAGGTGCGCTATCGCCAAAGCGATCAGGCCTGCACTCTGGAAAAAACCGCGAGCGGTTACCGCGCCGTGTTCGACGAGCCGCAGCGCGCGGTCACGCCGGGCCAGTCGGTGGTGTTCTATGACGGTGAAATCTGCCTCGGTGGCGGTGTGATCGAAGTCGCCGAGCCGTGGAGCGGTCAGGCATGAGCCCGACTCAGGAGCAACTGACGGCGCTGGGCGGCGTGTTTCTCGCGGCCGTACTGGTTGACCGGATCGCCAAGACTGGCCAGACCAACGAGGCCGGCCTGAGCTGCATGCTCGGCAGCCTGCTGGTGCGCGACCCGAAAGACACGCTGGACGTGTACGGCGGCGACGATATCAACCTGCGTGAAGGTTACCGGGCGCTGATCGGCGCACTTGAACGCGACCCAAGCACCTTGCAGCGCGAGCCACTGCGTTATGCCCTGTCGATGCTCGGTCTTGAGCGCCAACTGGCCAAACGTGGCGACCTGCTCGACACGATCGGCAAGCGCTTGCCGCAGATCCAGTCGCAGGTCGAGCACTTCGGCCCGGCCCACGAAAACGTGGTTGCCGCGTGCGGCGCACTTTATCAGGACACTCTGAGCACCCTGCGCCAGCGGATTCAAGTGCATGGCGACATGCGCAACCTGCAGCAGCCGAGCAACGCATCGAAAATCCGCGCCTTGCTGCTCGCCGGCATCCGTTCGGCGCGCCTGTGGCGTCAACTCGGCGGCCATCGCTGGCAGTTGGTGGTCAGCCGCCGCAAGCTGCTCAAAGAGCTGTACCCGTTGATGCGCAGCGAGTAAATCGCCGCGCAATAAAAGCTTTGTAGTCTGTAACGCGTAATACGCCGGTCAGTTGGCAACGGACCGGCGGATTTTTTCATGTATGATACGCGCCCCATTTCGTTGC
>NZ_JBIUWI010000158.1:1658-2324 GCF_044743385.1 Pseudomonas sp. NPDC087639
CGCTACGCCGGCAAAACCCAGGCCTTGCGCCCGATTTTCAGCGAGTACGGCCTTATCCGTGCCCGCGTTCTGGTTGAAGTGCGCTGGCTCCAGCGCCTCGCCGCTCACGCCGGTATCCCGGAAGTGCCAGCCTTCTCCGCCGAGGCCAACGCCGTTCTCAATGAACTGGCTGAAAACTTCGCGCTGGAGCACGCCGAGCGCGTCAAAGAGATCGAGCGCACCACCAACCACGACGTGAAAGCGATCGAATACCTGCTCAAAGAGCAGGCGGCCAAACTGCCGGAGCTGGCCAAGGTCAGCGAGTTCATCCACTTTGCCTGCACCAGCGAAGACATCAACAACCTGTCCCACGCCCTGATGCTGCGCGAAGGCCGTGACGACGTGATGCTGCCGCTGATGCGCCAGACTGCCAACGCCATCCGCGAACTGGCCATCCGTTTCGCTGACGTGCCGATGCTGTCGCGTACCCACGGTCAACCAGCTTCGCCGACCACTCTGGGTAAAGAACTGGCGAACGTGGTTTACCGTCTCGAGCGTCAGATCGCTCAAGTCGCTGCCGTACCGCTGCTGGGCAAGATCAACGGCGCTGTCGGCAACTACAACGATCTCGTTTCGGCCTACGCGTTTATTGAATGGTAATGGATTTATCTCGTATTCATTTTATTT
>NZ_JBIUWI010000159.1:0-2319 GCF_044743385.1 Pseudomonas sp. NPDC087639
GCCGGCACGTACTTCGGAAGCGTCATCCTTGAAGCGGCGCAGGGATTCCAGCTCGCCTTCGAAGATAACGATGTCTTCACGCAGTACACGGATCGGACGGTTACGGTGCACAACACCTTCGATCACCATGCAGCCTGCGATCGCGCCAAACTTCGGCGAACGGAACACGTCACGCACTTCGGCGATACCCAGGATGTTCTCGCGAACATCGCTGCCGAGCATACCGGTCAGGGCTTTCTTGACGTCTTCGATGATGTCGTAGATCACGTTGTAGTAACGCATATCCAGACCTTCCTGCTCGACGATCTTGCGAGCGCCAGCATCGGCACGCACGTTGAAGCCAAACAGTACAGCGTTGGAAGCCAGTGCCAGGTTAGCGTCGGATTCGGTGATACCACCGACACCGCCGCCGACTACGCGCACTTGCACTTCGTCGTTGCCCAGGCCATTCAGAGCGCCCTGCAAAGCTTCCAGCGAACCACGGACGTCGGATTTGAGGACGATGTTGAGCGTCTTCTTCTCTGCCTGACCCATGTTTTCGAAGATGTTTTCCAGCTTGCCGGCGTGAGCGCGAGCCAGTTTGACTTCGCGGAACTTGCCTTGACGGAACAGAGCCACTTCACGGGCTTTCTTCTCGTCTGCAACTACGCTCATCTCGTCGCCAGCGTCCGGGGTACCGTCCAGGCCGAGGATCTCGACAGGGATGGAAGGACCGGCTTCCTTGATTGGCTTGCCGTTCTCGTCGAGCATGGCGCGAACGCGGCCATAGTTCGAACCGACCAGAACCATGTCGCCTTGGCGCAGGGTACCGTCTTGAACCAGAACGGTTGCAACCGGGCCACGACCTTTGTCGAGACGCGATTCAACCACAACACCACGGCCAGGAGCCGATGGGGTCGCTTTCAGTTCGAGAACTTCGGCTTGCAGCAGAACAGCTTCGAGCAGTTCGTCCACGCCAGTACCGACTTTCGCCGAAACCGGTACGAACGGCGTATCACCGCCCCACTCTTCCGACGTCACGCCGTGAACCGACAGCTCACTACGGATGCGATCAAGATCAGCGCCCGGCTTGTCGATCTTGTTCACTGCAACCACCAGTGGAACGCCAGCCGCTACTGCGTGCTGAACAGCTTCAATGGTCTGCGGCATTACGCCGTCATCGGCTGCAACGACCAGAATCACGATGTCGGTCGCCTTGGCACCACGGGCACGCATTGCGGTAAACGCGGCGTGACCCGGGGTGTCGAGGAAAGTGACCATGCCGCGTTCGGTTTCAACGTGGTACGCACCGATGTGCTGGGTGATACCGCCGGCTTCGCCAGCAGCAACCTTGGCACGACGGATGTAGTCGAGCAGCGAGGTCTTACCGTGGTCAACGTGGCCCATTACGGTCACGACTGGTGCACGGGAGAACGACTCACCTTCAAACTTCAGGGACTCGGCCAGGGAATCTTCCAAGGCGGTGTCGCTGACCAGGGTCACTTTGTGGCCCAGCTCTTCGGCTACCAGCTGAGCAGTTTCCTGATCAAGCACCTGGTTGATGGTCGCTGGAGTCCCCCGGTTGAACATGAACTTGATGAATTCAGCAGCCTAGACCGACATCTGATTGGCGAGATCGCCAACGGTGATGGTCTCGCCGATCTGCACATCACGCACGACAGGGCCGGTTGGGCTCTGGAAACCGTGAGCGTTGCGCTTCTTCAGCTTGGCCTTGCCGCGACCACCACGACGGAAGCCATCGCTTTCTTCGTCGGTAGTACGTGGCGCGACACGTGGTGCTGGCGCTTTCTCTTTGACCGATGCGCGATGCGGAGCGTTTTTACGCTCGCCATCACCACCGCCACTGCGACGATTGTTGTCATCGGCACGTGGTTTGTCCGGACGGCGCTGTTCGTTCTGCTTGTTACGAACGTCAGCAGACGGTGCTGGAGCAGCGGCTACCGGTGCGCTTTCGCGTACTGGTTCGGCAACTGCAGCCGGCGCCGAAACGGCGTCGTTGGTAGCAGTTTGCGCAGCAGCAGGCTGGCGGCGCGCTTCTTCTTCGGCGCGCTGCTTGGCTTCTTCTTCAGCCTTCTGGCGCGTAGCATTTTCTACTGCGCGACGCTCATCCAGTTCACGCTTGCGCTCGGCTTCGATTTCTTCCGGGCTGCGCTGTACGAAAACTTTCTTTTTGCGAACTTCAACGCTGATGCTTTTGCTACCAGCCACACGCAGGGTGCTGGTGGTTTTACGCTGCAGCGTGATCTTGCGTGGTTCTTCCACTTTCGCCTTGTGACTGCTCTTCAAGTGAGTCAGCAGGGATTGCTTCTCACTGTCAGT
>NZ_JBIUWI010000160.1:0-2311 GCF_044743385.1 Pseudomonas sp. NPDC087639
GACCAGCCGGCGAACAGCACCGCGTAGACCGACAGACCGGCCATGGCGAAGAAGAACAGCAGGCCGATGTTCAGATCCGCCACACCCCAGGTCGGGGTGATCGGGATGATTGCGAACGCAATCAGCAAGGCGGACATGGCCACAACCGGTGCCAGGGTGAAGATCACCTTGTCGGCAAACGGCGGGGTCCAGTCTTCCTTGAAGAACATCTTCAGCATGTCGGCGGCGATCTGGAACATACCAAACGGGCCAACGCGGTTCGGACCATAACGGTCCTGCCACCAGCCCAGCAGGCGACGTTCGACAAAGCTGAGCAACGCGCCTGCGACCACTACGGCCAACAGAATCACGATCGCTTTGATGACCGTCAGGATCACATCGATCACTTCAGGGGTGAACCAGGTCATTGCGCTGCCTCCTGCAGACCGTCGACGGATACGCCGGCGAATGCCGGTGGAATGCCGGCGATGCCCGCAGGCAATGCCACAAGACCTGCGCCCAGTTCTTCATTGATACGCAATGGCAGACGCAGGGTCTGGCCGGCCACGTTCAGGCTCAGCAGTGCACCGTCGTTGACCCCAAGGCGATCCGCTTCAGACTTGGCCAGTGCAACGTAGGCCGCTGGAATGCGTTCCTGCACAGGAGCGGCTTTCGAAGAGTTCTCGTCGCTACCGAACAGGTGGTAGAACGGCACAGCTTGCCAGGTGCCCGGCGCCGGGTTGAATGCGCGCGGAGCGGCAGCGAACCAGTTCAGCGAATCACCGGTGCTTTCGATCAGGCGGGTGCCCGGGTCGCCAGCGCGGATGTGACCACCGACTTCGTCCTGGAACTTGTTCCAGGCCTGCGGCGAGTTCCAGCCCGGCGACCAGGCGAATGGCACCTGCTGACGCGGTTCGGCGGAGCCCGAGTAACCTTCCATGGAGAAGGCAAACGCGGTGTCTTTGTCTTGCGGGGTGCGTGGTTCGTGAACGCTGATGTCGGCGCGCATCGCGGTGCGACCGGAGTAACGCAGCGGCTCACGCGCCAGTTTCAGACCCTTGATACGGAACGCAGCGGACGGTGCAGCGTCGACGATACGCGCCAGTTGCTCGGTGCTCGAAGCAACGGCAGCGGTGACGTGGTCGAGTTGCGTCCAGTCGATCGGCTGGTTCAGCAGGGTGGCGCGCAGGGCGTGCAGCCAGCGCCAGCCTTCGTGAACCAGAATGCTCGCGTCCAGGTATTGCGGATCGAAAACCTGGAAGTAGCGCTGGGCGCGACCTTCCTGGCTGACCAGCGTACCGTCGCCTTCAGCGAAGCTGGCGGCTGGCAGTACCAGATGCGCGCGGTCGCTGGTAGCAGTCTTCTGATGGTCAGCAACGATCACCACTTTCGCGGCGTTCAGCGCAGCATCGACTTTCTCTTTGGCGGTGCGGGTGTACAGATCGTTTTCCAGCACGACGATGGCGTCGGCTTTGCCATCAATGACGGCTTGCAGCGCAGCATCCACCGATTCGCCACCGAGCATGGCCAGACCGAGGCTGTTGGCTTCCGGCACGATCAGGCTGATCGAACCGTTCTTCTCGCGCAGCTTCAGAGCCTTGGCGATGTTCGCTGCCGCTTCGATCAGCGCTTTCGAACCCAGCGAAGTGCCGGCGATGATCAGCGGACGTTTGGCCGCGAGCAGGGCGTCGGCGATGCGCTTGGCCAGTTCCAGTGCTTCAGCGTCCAGACCTTCAACGGCCGGTGCGCTGGCGTCCAGAGCGTGAGCCACGGCGAAACCGATGCGCGCCAGATCATCGGGAGCTGCGTGAACGCATTCTTCGGCGATATCGTCGAGCTTGGTTTCAGCGAGGCTGGCGATGAACAGCGGGTTCAGCGCGTGCTGACCGATGTTTTTCACCGCAGCGTCGAGCCATGGCTGAACGCGCATGGCGTCGGCCATTTCTTCGGCTTTGCCTTTGACCGACTGACGCAAGGACAGCGCCATACGGGCGGCGGTCTGGGTCAGGTCTTCACCGAGGACGAACACGGCGTCGTGGTCTTCGATGTCGCGCATGTTTGGCACTGGCAGCGGGCTGTCTTTGAGCACTTGCAGGACCAGACGGATGCGTTCCAGTTCGGACGCTTCGATGCCGGAGTAGAAGTGCTCGGCGCCAACCAGTTCACGCAACGCGTAGTTGCTTTCCAGGCTGGCACGCGGCGAACCGATACCGAGGATGTTGCGACCGCGCAGCAGATCGGCAGCCTTGTCCAGCGCAGCATCCAGTCCAAGCTTGGTGCCGTCGGCCAGCAGTGGCTGACGCGGACGGTCGGTGCGGTTGACGTAGCCATC
>NZ_JBIUWI010000161.1:0-2292 GCF_044743385.1 Pseudomonas sp. NPDC087639
AGGCGCTCTTCAAGGCCTTCGATTTCTTTCGGATAGCGGTCACTGGTGAGAATGACCTGCTGACCACCTTCAAGCAGGGCGTTGAAGGTGTGAAAAAACTCTTCCTGGGAACGCTCTTTGCGGGCGAAGAACTGAATGTCGTCAATCAACAAGGCATCCACCGAACGGTAGAAACGCTTGAACTCATTGATTGCGTTCAGTTGCAGCGCCTTGACCATGTCGGCCACGAAACGCTCGGAATGCAGGTACACGACCTTGGCATTCGGGTTCTTCTTTAATAGATGGTTACCCACCGCGTGCATCAAGTGGGTCTTACCCAAGCCAACGCCACCATAAAGGAAGAGTGGGTTGTAGCCATGCTTGGGATTGTCCGCCACTTGCCAGGCCGCCGCGCGAGCGAGCTGGTTGGATTTACCTTCGACGAAATTCTCAAAGGTGAATGTGCGGTTCAGGTAACTGGTGTGCTTAAGCGCGCCTTCGACCTGCACGGTGCGCTGTTCGGCGCGAACCGGGGCCTGTTGCGAGGCGGCACCGGCCATCGGGTCGAAGCTGTCGCGAGATGGCTCTTCGCTGACTTCAGCGGTTTTCTGCGTGGAACGCTTGGCCGGAGCGGGCGCCGGGGCTGGCGCTGGCGTGTTCGCTGGCGCGGCATTGGCCTGAGCCTGGGAAGCTTGCGCAGCGGCTAACGGAGCATTCGGTGCTGCACGCGGCGCCGAGCTGCGCTTGCTGCCTATTAATAAGGAAAGCGCAGGCGCCATGCCGTTGCCGTGCTCATCCAGCAGTTCGAGGACGCGTCCCAGGTACTTTTCGTTGACCCAGTCCAGCACGAAACGGTTCGGTGCGTAGACGCGCAACTCGTCGCCTTCGGCTTCGACCTGTAGTGGACGGATCCAGGTGTTGAATTGTTGGGCAGGCAGCTCCTCGCGCAAAAGCTCCACGCACTGCTGCCAAAGTTCCACTGACACGGATATCCCCTAAGTTGAAAGCCGGTGAGGCAAAAACAAGCGGCCATTGTAGCGGCGAGCCGTCCACTTATCCACATGCAGGTTGTGCGGTGACCATGATTTATCAATGCGTTAACCGGAAAAAAGGCGACCAACGGTGTGTGAATAAGCTCTGTGGATAACCGCCTCTAAGGGCACTGGACAACTGGGGGCGAAACTCGGTGGATAACCTGCCTGTGGATAACAGCCCTTTCCACACACAGGTTATCCGACAGCGCAGCACAGGCTGAACACGGTTTTCCACTGTAGTTGTCATTCTCTGTACACCACGTAAAATATGGCCTGATGGCAGTTATCCACAGATGAATGCCGCCCTAGCTTTTATAAGCTTTACAGAAAAGCTTTAAATAATTCCCTTCTTTATTTTTATGTATGGTGAACAGGCTTTCAGCCAAAGAAGTGCCCGAGATCTATTTATAAGGAAACGTTGGTTGGAAATTGACCTGAAGGCTTGCTTTCTCTAGAATCCCCGGTCTCTTAAAACGGGGGCCATTCCGGCCCGTTGTGGACGAACCAGGTAACACGACATGAAACGTACTTTCCAACCAAGCACTATCAAACGCGCTCGTACCCACGGCTTCCGTGCTCGCATGGCAACCAAGAACGGCCGCGCAGTCCTGTCGCGTCGTCGCGCCAAAGGTCGTGCGCGTCTGGCAGTTTGATAATCCGGTACTGGAGGTGAGTCAGGACTTCAGTCGGGAAAAGCGTCTGCTTACCCCCCGGCATTACAAGGCAGTCATTGACTCCCCTACCGGCAAGGTTCCGGGGAAAAATCTCCTGCTCCTTGCACGCAACAACGATCTTGATCACCCCCGTCTCGGGCTGGTTATCGGGAAAAAGAGCGTAAAGCTCTCCGTTGAGCGCAATCGCCTCAAACGTCTGATGCGCGAATCGTTCCGTCTGCACCAGGATTCACTGGTCGGCTGGGACATCGTTATCGTCGCGCGCAAAGGTTTGGGTGATGTAGAAAACCCCGAATTGATTCAGCATTTCGGCAAGCTCTGGAAGCGTCTGGCCCGTAACAAGCCAGTTCCAGCAGTCAACACCGAAACTGTAGGGGTAGACAGTCCTGATGCGTAAACTGGCCCTCGTTCCGATCCAGTTTTATCGCTACGCCATTAGTCCTTTGATGGCCAGTCACTGTCGTTTCTACCCCAGTTGTTCCTGCTACGCGTATGAAGCCATTGAAAATCATGGCCTTCTGCGCGGTGGCTGGCTGACCTTTCGTCGTTTAGGTCGCTGTCATCCGTGGAATCCCCGTGGTTATGAACCGGGTCCGCCTATCCCT
>NZ_JBIUWI010000162.1:0-1172 GCF_044743385.1 Pseudomonas sp. NPDC087639
ACTTCAACTTGCTTCTTCTCGTGCTCGCTGCTCACGCTCCCGGCGGAAACCGGTTGAGCGCGGCGCTGGTTCTTTGCCAGCAGCACGAAATGATCGCGAATCGTCGAGTGCGAAACATCAGTGGCAGAGTTGCCGTCGGCAGGCAACTTCTGAAAGTAGGTGCGCCACTCTTCTGGCACAGCGTTAGGGTCGTGCAGGTAGAGCTCATAAAGCTCTTCCACATAGGCAGCGTTTCCACCTGAAAGGTAGGCGCTGTTCCACATGCGCTGCATCACGCTTTCTTGCATGCTTGGTCACCCTCGGTTAGGGGAACACCATCGGTGTCGACACCGAGCAAACTTGCAGAAGTCCGAATGCAGCGACTAAAACAAGCCACTTAGGATCACACTGATAGTCCGGGTACCAGCCCGGATGCCCCTGCTTGTCTCATTTCTTCAAAATAAGAGCTGCAGCTTGTGACTACTGCTCTGGTTATAGCCATGACGCGGGTTGAAGCCCGCGCCACAGCCTCTACGGTACAGCGGTTACAGCAGCTGAATCACACGCCGCTCGAAAGCAGCATGTTACGGATGTGACCGATGGCCTTAGTCGGGTTCAGGCCTTTCGGACATACGTTGACGCAGTTCATAATGCCCCGGCAGCGGAATACGCTGAACGGGTCATCGAGCGAAGCCAGACGCTCGTTGGTCTTGGTGTCACGACTGTCTGCCAGGAAGCGATAGGCTTGCAGCAGAGCAGCTGGACCCAGGAACTTGTCCGGGTTCCACCAGAAGGACGGGCAAGAGGTCGAGCAGCAAGCGCACAGGATGCACTCGTACAGACCGTCGAGCTTTTCACGCTCTTCTGGCGACTGCAGACGCTCGATGGCCGGAGCCGGCGTGTCGTTCTGCAGGTAAGGCTTCACCTTCTCGTATTGCTTGTAGAAGATGCTCATATCGACGACCAAGTCACGGATAACCGGCAAACCTGGCAGAGGACGAACGATCAACTTGTTACCTTTTACAACGGCGGACAGTGGCGTGATGCAGGCCAGACCGTTCTTGCCGTTGATGTTCATGCCGTCGGAGCCGCAGACACCTTCACGGCAAGAGCGACGATAGGAGAAACCTTCGTCCTGCTCTTTGATGAGGGCCAGCACGTCCAGCACCATCAGGTCTTTACCACCGGTATCG
>NZ_JBIUWI010000162.1:1182-2258 GCF_044743385.1 Pseudomonas sp. NPDC087639
CGACCTGGAAGTCCGGCCTGAACGGCGCAGCGTCCTGATCAGGGTTGTAGCGATAAACACTGACTTGCAACATGGCGGTCACCCTTAATAAGTCCGGACTTTCGGTTCGAAAGTCGGAACAGTCTTCGGCGAGAAGTTAACGGCACGCTTGGTGACGCGCTTGTCACCCGGGAAGTACAGGGTGTGGCACAGCCAGTTTTCGTCGTCACGGTCTTCGAAGTCTTCACGGGCGTGCGCGCCGCGGGACTCTTTACGCACTTCGGCAGCGATGGCAGTCGCTTCAGCCACTTCCAGCAGGTTTTGCAGTTCCAGCGCTTCGATACGTGCAGTGTTGAAAGCCTGCGACTTATCGTTGATCTTCACGTTAGCGATACGCTGACGCAGATCGGCCAGTTGAGCGATACCTTTCTGCATGTATTCGCCGGTACGGAACACACCGAAGTAGTTCTGCATGCAGCTTTGCAGCTCACGACGCAGGGTTGCCACGTCTTCGCCATCAGTGCGGCTGTTCAGCGAGTTCAGGCGCGACAGGGCAGCTTCGATATCGGCTTCGGTAGCGTCGTCGTATTCGATGCCGTCGGTCAGTGCCTTTTCCAGGTGCAGGCCGGCAGCGCGACCGAATACCACCAGGTCGAGCAACGAGTTGCCGCCCAGACGGTTGGCGCCGTGAACCGATACGCAAGCCACTTCACCTACAGCGAACAGACCAGGAATGATCTGATCCACGCCGTCGGCGTTCTGGGTGATCGCCTGACCATGAATGTTGGTGGCAACGCCGCCCATCATATAGTGGCAAGTCGGAACAACCGGAACCGGCGCAACCACAGGGTCAACGTGCGCGAAAGTCTTCGACAGTTCGCAGATGCCTGGCAGACGGCTGTGCAGCACTTCCTCGCCCAAGTGGTCGAGTTTGAGCATTACGTGGTCGCCATTCGGACCGCAACCGTTGCCGGCGATGATTTCTTTAACCATCGAGCGAGCAACCACGTCACGACCGGCAAGGTCTTTGGCGTTCGGAGCATAACGCTCCATGAAACGCTCGCCGTGCTTGTTGATCAGGTAACCACCTTCACCAC
>NZ_JBIUWI010000163.1:0-2249 GCF_044743385.1 Pseudomonas sp. NPDC087639
GACAAATCGTGCGGTACTTTAGCGGAGAATTGAGGTTTACGCGGTTTCTACCGTCGGAAAACTCTTCACCAGTTCGTCCAAGGCTTTGAGCTGGGCCAGGAATGGCTCCAGTTTGTCCAGACGCAAGGCGCAAGGGCCGTCGCATTTGGCGTTGTCCGGATCCGGGTGAGCTTCGAGGAACAGACCTGCCAGGCCTTGGCTCATGCCAGCCTTGGCCAGATCCAGAACCTGCGCACGGCGACCGCCGGCGGAGTCGGAACGACCGCCAGGCATTTGCAGCGAGTGGGTCACGTCGAAGAATACCGGGTACTCGAACTGCTTCATGATGCCGAAGCCGAGCATGTCGACCACGAGGTTGTTGTAGCCGAAGCTCGAACCACGCTCGCAGAGAATCAATTGATCGTTACCCGCTTCCACGCACTTGTTCAGGATGTGCTTCATTTCCTGAGGCGCGAGAAACTGGGCTTTCTTGATGTTGATGACGGCATTGGTCTTGGCCATCGCGACGACCAGATCGGTCTGGCGCGACAGGAAGGCCGGCAGCTGAATGATGTCGCAGACCTCAGCGACGACCGCGGCCTGTTCAGGCTCGTGGACGTCGGTGATGATCGGCACGCCGAAGGCTTGTTTAATGTCCTGGAAGATGCGCATGCCCTCTTCCAGGCCTGGACCGCGATACGAGGCCACTGAAGAACGGTTGGCCTTGTCGAAACTGGCCTTGAACACATAAGGGATACCGAGTTTCTCTGTGACCTTTACGTACTCTTCGCAAACCTGCATAGCCATGTCACGGCTTTCCAGCACGTTCATGCCGCCAAACAGCACCATGGGTTTGTCGTTGGCAATCTCGATGTCGCCAACGCGGATGATCTTCTGTGCCATCGGGGTTACGCCTTCTTCTGGTGTTGAGCCAACGCTGCTTTGACAAAACCGCTGAACAGCGGATGGCCATCACGTGGTGTCGAGGTGAACTCAGGGTGGAACTGGCAAGCGACGAACCATGGATGATCCGGTGCTTCGACCACTTCAACCAGCGCAGCATCGGCGGAACGACCGGAGATTTTCAGGCCGGCTTCGATGATTTGCGGCAGCAGGTTGTTGTTCACTTCGTAACGGTGACGGTGACGCTCGACAATCACGTCCTTGCCGTAGCAATCGTGCACTTTGGAACCGGCTTCGAGCAGGCAGTCCTGAGCGCCAAGGCGCATGGTGCCGCCCAGATCGGACGATTCGGTGCGCACTTCAACGGCACCGGTAGCGTCTTCCCACTCGGTGATCAGACCGACGACCGGGTGACCGCTGGCGCGATCAAACTCGGTGGAGTTGGCGTCTTTCCAGCCCATCACGTTACGGGCGAATTCGATGACCGCCACTTGCATGCCGAGGCAGATGCCGAGGTAAGGAACCTTGTTTTCGCGAGCGTACTGAACGGCAGTGATCTTGCCTTCCACGCCACGCAGACCGAAGCCGCCCGGTACCAGAATTGCATCAACACCTTCCAGCAGCGCAGTGCCCTGGTTTTCGATGTCTTCGGAATCGATGTAACGCAGGTTGACCTTGGTACGGTTGCTGATACCGGCGTGACTCATCGCTTCGATCAGCGATTTGTAGGCGTCCAGCAGTTCCATGTACTTGCCGACCATGGCGATGGTGACTTCGTGTTCCGGGTTCAGCTTGGCATCTACCACCGCTTCCCACTCGGACAGGTCAGCGCTGCCGCATTGCAGGCCAAAACGCTCGACAACGAAATCATCCAGGCCCTGGGAATGCAGGATGCCCGGGATCTTGTAGATGGTGTCGGCGTCTTCCAGCGCGATCACCGCACGTTCTTCAACGTTGGTGAATTGCGCGATCTTGCGACGAGACGAAATGTCGATCGGGTGATCGGAACGGCAAACCAGCACGTCTGGCTGCAGGCCGATCGAACGCAGTTCCTTGACGGAGTGCTGGGTAGGCTTGGTCTTGGTTTCGCCAGCAGTGGCGATGTACGGAACCAGGGTCAAGTGCATCAGCATCGCGCGCTTGGCGCCGACTTCGAAACGCAACTGGCGGATGGCTTCGAGGAACGGTTGCGACTCGATGTCACCCACGGTGCCACCGATTTCGACCATCGCCACGTCAGCGTCACCGGCACCCTTGATGATGCGGCGCTTGATTTCGTCGGTGATGTGCGGAATCACCTGGATGGTTGCACCCAGGTAGTCACCACGGCGCTCTTTGCGCAGCACGTGCTCGTAGACACGGCCGGT
>NZ_JBIUWI010000164.1:0-2193 GCF_044743385.1 Pseudomonas sp. NPDC087639
GGGCCGGGGCGATCTGGTGGTTCAGCAAGGCGTCGACCCTCAGGACCTGGTCGGCCAGCACGCTGCCTTGTTCGCGGATTTTCGGGTGCAATGCTTCCATGAAGCTGGCCTCATTTGGCGCTTTGTGCGCCGAAGGTCTAGTAAAAAGTGGTCAATTCTAGCGCTTTAACATCGCGCGTATATCGGCCAATGCGTTGTTGCCGCGCACGGCTTTGACTTCGGTCGGTGTGTCGTCGTTGCCTTCCCACGCCAGATCGTCCGGCGGCAGCTCATCGAGGAAGCGGCTCGGCGCGCAATCGATGATCTCGCCGTACTGTTTGCGCTTGGCGGCAAAGGTGAAGGCCAGGGTCTGACGCGCGCGGGTAATGCCCACGTAGGCCAGACGGCGCTCCTCTTCGATGGTGTCGGCTTCGATGCTGGAGCGGTGCGGGAGGATTTCCTCTTCCATGCCCATGATGAACACGTAAGGGAATTCCAGCCCCTTGGACGCATGCAGCGTCATCATCTGCACGCCTTCGGCGCCGTCCTCTTCTTCCTGCTGACGTTCCAGCATGTCGCGCAGGACCAGTTTGCCGATGGCGTCCTCGACGGTCATTTCGCCTTCTTCGTCCTTCTCGAGGGTGTTTTTCAACGCCTCGATCAGGAACCAGACGTTGCTCATCCGGTAATCGGCAGCCTTGTCGCTGGAGCTGTTGGTGCGCAGCCAGTTCTCGTAGTCGATGTCCATGACCATGCTGCGCAGCGCCGAGATCGGGTCTTCGCCGGCGCACTGCTCCCGGACCTTGTCCATGAAGCGCTTGAAGCGCGACAGGCGATCGGTGAAACGGCTGTCCAGATGTTCGCCCAGACCGATTTCATCGGTGGCGGCGTACATCGAGATCTTGCGTTCGGTGGCGTAGTTGCCGAGTTTTTCCAAGGTGGTCGAGCCGATCTCGCGGCGCGGCACGTTGATCACCCGCAGGAAGGCATTGTCGTCGTCCGGGTTCACGATCAGGCGGAAGTAAGCCATCAGGTCCTTCACTTCCTGACGGCCGAAGAAGCTGTTGCCGCCGCTCAGGCGATACGGCACCTGGTGATGCTGCAACTTCAGCTCGATCAGTTTGGCCTGGTAGTTACCGCGATAGAGGATCGCAAAATCGCTGTACGGCCGGTCGGTGCGCAAGTGCAGGCTGAGGATTTCCATGGCCACGCGCTCGGCTTCGGCGTCCTCGTTGCGGCAGCGGATCACGCGGATCTCGTCGCCGTGGCCCATCTCACTCAACAGCTGCTTTTAGAAATCGTGCGGGTTGTTCGAGATCAGCACGTTGGCGCAGCGCAGGATGCGGCTGGAGTAGCGGTAGTTTTGCTCCAGCATCACCACTTTCAGGGACGGATAGTCGTCCTTGAGCAGCATCAGGTTTTCCGGCCGCGCGCCGCGCCAGGCGTAGATCGACTGGTCGTCGTCGCCCACCACGGTGAATTGATTGCGCTTGCCGATGAGCATTTTCACCAGCAGGTATTGGCTGGCGTTGGTGTCCTGGTATTCGTCGACGAGCAGATAGCGAACCTTGTTCTGCCACTTTTCGAGAATGTCGGCGTGCTCTTCGAAGAGTTTTACCGGCAGCAGGATCAGGTCGTCGAAGTCCACCGCGTTGAACGCCTTGAGCGTGCGCTGATAGTGGGTGTAGACGATGGCGGCGGTCTGCTCCTTCGGGTTGCGCGCGTTCTCCAGCGCCTGAGGCGGCAGGATCAGGTCGTTTTTCCAGGCGCCGATCATGTTCTTGATCTCGTCGACGCCGTCGTCGCCCGCGTATTCCTTCTGCATGATGTCGGTCATCAGCGCCTTGACATCCGTCTCGTCAAAGATCGAGAAACCGGGTTTGTAGCCCAGGCGCACGTGTTCCTTGCGGATGATGTTCAGGCCCAGGTTGTGGAAGGTGCAGACCGTCAGGCCGCGTCCTTCGCCGGCACGCAGGAGGGTGCCGACCCGTTCCTTCATCTCGCGCGCGGCCTTGTTGGTAAAGGTCATGGCGACGATGTACTGGGCGCGGATGCCGCAGTTCTGGATCAGGTGCGCGATTTTGCGCGTGATCACGCTGGTCTTGCCGGAGCCAGCACCGGCGAGCACCAATAGAGGGCCGCCGACGTAGTTCACGGCTTCTTGCTGCCGGGGATTGAGTCGGGACATACGAACATTCGGGAGTGGTTGGGGTG
>NZ_JBIUWI010000165.1:0-2155 GCF_044743385.1 Pseudomonas sp. NPDC087639
AATGGATGCAGCCGTGCGTACTATCGCAGGATCTGCTCGTAGCATGGGCCTTAACGTGGAGGGTGTGTAATGGCTAAGCTGACTAAGCGTCAAAAGGCTATCGCCGGCAAAATCGAAGCAGGCAAGGCCTACAACATTGTAGATGCCGCTGCTCTGCTGGCTGAGCTGTCGACTGTCAAGTTCAGCGAGTCGTTTGACATTGCTGTAAACCTGGGTGTAGACCCGCGTAAATCCGACCAGGTTGTTCGTAGCGCTACTGTGCTGCCACACGGCACTGGCAAGACTGTTCGCGTTGCTGTGTTCACTCAGGGTCCAGCTGCTGAAGCCGCTCTGGCTGCCGGCGCTGACCGCGTAGGTATGGACGACCTGGCTGCCGAAATGAAAGGCGGCGACCTGAACTATGACGTAGTGATTGCATCCCCGGATGCCATGCGCGTAGTAGGTCAGCTGGGCCAGATCCTCGGTCCACGTGGTCTGATGCCTAACCCTAAAGTCGGCACCGTAACTCCAGACGTAGCCACCGCGGTTAAAAACGCCAAGGCTGGTCAGGTTCGTTATCGCACCGACAAAAACGGCATCATTCACACTTCCGTTGGCAAGATGGGCTTCGACGCCGTCAAGCTGAAGGAAAACGTTGAAGCCCTGATCGCTGATCTGAAGCGTATCAAGCCAGCTTCTTCGAAAGGTATTTACGTCAAGCGCGTTACCCTGAGCACCACTATGGGCCCAGGTCTGGTCATCGACCAGAGCTCGTTGGACGCGTAAGACAAAGGTTGGCGCGATTGATCGCGCCAATTGAAAGATTGGGGTCCCTGCCTGGCGGGGGCTATCCAAGACCGTAGGCGGCGCAAGCCTTAAACCAAAAGCCTACGCAGATGGTGCTCCCGGTTCCTTACCGAATCAGACACCAAAACGACATTCGGTTCCGATCGAATGAAACGGTAACAAGCAGGAGTTAAACCCGTGGCAATTAATCTCGAAGACAAGAAGGCCATCGTCGCTGAAGTCAACGAGGCTGCCAAAGTCGCTCTGTCCGCTGTCGTGGTTGATGCACGTGGCGTAACAGTAGGCGCAATGACCGGACTCCGTAAAGAGGCTCGTGAAGCTGGCGTATACGTACGTGTTGTACGTAACACTCTGCTCAAGCGCGCCGTTGCTGACACTCAATACAGTGTTCTCAACGACGTGTTCACCGGCCCGACCCTGATTGCATTCTCGAACGAACATCCGGGCGCTGCTGCCCGTATCTTCAAAGAGTTTGCCAAGGGTCAGGACAAGTTCGAGATCAAGGCAGCTGCGTTCGAGGGCAAGTTCCTCGCAGCTAATCAGATCGACGTACTGGCAACCCTGCCGACCCGTGACGAAGCAATTTCTCAGCTGATGAGCGTGATTCAAGGCGCTACCAGCAAATTGGCTCGTACTCTGGCGGCAATTCGCGACCAGAAAGAAGCTGCCGCAGCCTAAGGCTCGTCAACTTCTCGCGTTTTTTGTTTATTTCGATGGTCGCGTAGGCCGTCCCCCAATTCAGGAATTGAGTCATGTCTCTGACTAACGAACAAATCATCGAAGCAATCGGCCAGAAATCCGTAGTGGACATCGTTGAGCTGATCAAAGCGATGGAAGAAGCTTTCGGTGTTACCGCTGCTGCCGCTTCGGCTGGCCCAGCTGTAGCTGCTGCTGCTGTTGAAGAGCAAACCGAGTTCAACGTTATCTTGAAAGGCGCTGGCGAGAAGAAAGTCAACGTGATCAAGGCTGTACGTGAACTGACCGGTCTGGGTCTGAAAGAAGCGAAAGAGAAGGTTGATACCGCTCCTCAGGTTATCGCTGAAGGCGTTTCGAAAGAAGCTGCTGAAGATGCCAAGAAGAAGCTGGAAGAAGCAGGCGCAGAAGTCGAAGTTAAGTAACTTTCGACTTTGCTCCTCCAGCCCGAGCGTCAAGCGACAGGCTGATGGCTGGTGGCTCTTGCCACCGGCCTTTTTCCGTTATTGGCAGCCGACTGGGTCGGTGCTGATAAAGGCGCTGTAACCACCCGATGCGGTGGAGCAAACCATGGGGTTTGCACGATTTTCTGGCTGCTCCCGTCGGGAGGGGCCAAACAAGCAGGTGACCAAGCTGGGGAACGCTGATGGCTTACTCATATACTGAGAAAAAACGT
>NZ_JBIUWI010000166.1:0-2154 GCF_044743385.1 Pseudomonas sp. NPDC087639
TTATAGTTATAAGCAGTCGGACTGATTGCTGTGCTCATTCTAAGGTTCCACGGTTTGGGTGTTTTATTAGGATTAGAATCGGCCGCAAGTATGCAGAGAGCAGGGGGTCATTGCAACGCGCCATGACCTGGGTCAATGCTTTCCAGCGCTGATTCTGCGGCCTTTCCATGCGCCGCGTAAGGTCAAAATTGGCCTCGGACAAAATGTCGCAGCGGACGAAAAAAGCGAGGGGTTCAGATCGCGCGTAACGGGGTGTGTTCAAACGGCCTGTTCGGGTGACGGACGGCAAATGGCACGACAGCCGGTATCTGCCGGCCTTTGCGGCCACGTCAGTCAGCCGGTTCGAAGAACACAGCGGTTAGCGTTGACCTGGAACCGGCACGAGCCAGTCCGCATCGACCAAGCGTAGACCCGAATCCGGGGAACCGAAAGGAGAGGGTGTAAAGGGGTGCGACAATGCGTCGCAAAGGGGTGGGGATCTGCCGCACCGAGAATGGTGCGGCAGAGGTGTGTGCAATGATTACTTTTTATTGTCTTCAGTAATCAGGTTATCTGTATTCAATCCATGGCTAAGGCTGTACACATAAGCTGCCAGCAATTGCACTTTATCGTTGCCCAGCAGTTCGTTCTGCGCCGGCATGTGCCCCTGACGACCATGGCGGATGGTCTGTTCAAGCTGGGTCAGGCTGGTGCCGTAGATGAATCCGGCCGGGTGCGTCAGGTTCGGCGCCCCCATGGCTTCAGTGCCGTGGCCGGTTGCCCCGTGGCAGGCGACGCACGTGGTGTTGAACGCCTGCTGCCCGGCTTGCAGATCTGCCTTGCTGTCGGCTGGCAATGGCAAACCGGCCAGTTCGTGACGCACGTAAGCGGCGACGTTCTTTACCCCAGCCTCGCCGAGCACTTCGCCCCAGGCGGGCATGGCCGCCATCCGGCCACCCATGATGGTGGTCTTGATGGTGTCGGCATCGCCGCCCCAGCGCCAGTCGCTGTCGGCCAGGTTAGGGAAACCGAATGCACCCTTGGCGTCCGAGCCGTGGCACACCGAACAGTTTGAGGCGAACAAGCGGCCACCCATTTTCAGCGCCTGTGGGTCCTTCGCTACTTCTTCCACTGGCATGGCGGCAAATTTGGCGAAGATCGGGCCGAATTTGGCGTCAGCCTTGTTCATCTCCTTTTCCCACTCATGCACGCCGGTCCAGCCATCCTCGTAGCCGGGCAGGATGCCTTTCCAGTTACCCAGGCCCGGATACAGAATCAGATAGCCCACGGAAAACACCAGCGTGCCGGCGAACAGCATGAACCACCACTGCGGCAGCGGGTTGTCGTATTCCTCGATGCCGTCGAAGCTGTGGCCCATGGTCTGGTCGACGCTGCCCTTGGTCTCGCCCCGGCGTGTGCCGATCAGCAGCCACGTCAGGCCGATCAGGCTGCCGATGGTCAGTACGCAGATCCACGTACTCCAGAAGGTGGTCATGGCCGGGTACTCCTTGGTTCAGATGCTGGGGGGGTGTCGGGTTGCGGCTCGTCGGCGAACGGCAGCAGGCGTGCTTCGGCAAATTCCGGATTGCGCTTGCCGTTGAACACCCAAAGCGTCAGGCCGACGAAGGCGACAAACACCACGACCGTGCCGAGGCCGCGAATCAGGCCTGCACTCATTTCAATGACCATCGTGCTCACCTCTTGCTCTTGATCGCAGTGCCGAGCACTTGCAGGTAGGAGACGAGGGCATCCATTTCGGTCTTGCCCTTGAGGCTGGCCACCGCACTGCTGATGTCGTCGTCGGTGTACGGCACGCCGAGGGTGCGCATGGTTTTGAGCTTGGTTTCGGTATGGCTGCTGTCGACCGCTTGCGTGACCAGCCATGGATAGGCCGGCATTTTCGATTCGGGCACAACGTTGCGCGGGTTGTACAAGTGCGCACGGTGCCAGTCATCCGAGTAACGCGCGCCAACCCGGGCAAGGTCCGGACCGGTACGTTTCGAACCCCACAGGAACGGGTGATCCCACACGCTTTCACCGGCCACCGAGTAGTGCCCGTAGCGTTCGGTTTCGGCGCGGAACGGCCGGATCATCTGCGAGTGGCAACCGACGCAGCCTTCGCGGATGTAGATGTCTCGGCCTTCCAGTTGCAGAGCGGTGTAGGGATTCATGCCA
>NZ_JBIUWI010000167.1:0-2153 GCF_044743385.1 Pseudomonas sp. NPDC087639
CGTGCACGGTTACCCAGCGCGCTTGGGAATCGATCTCACCGCTACCCCCGGTGATGATGGAGCCGGCCTGAAGGTTCAGGGTTTTTAGGCTTTCTTCAAAGAGTTCCGCAAAGCTTTCGCTCATTTTAATTCCTGTAAATGAGGGCGAAGGATACGCCCATCTCCACACCCCAGACGGTGTGGGTTAGTTTCATATAGAAGAAGCGCCACAGGACTATGACTGGTCCCCTGCAACCTTCTTGGTCACCCGGCGATATCGCGAATGGCGATCTCGCTCATGATGCGTTCAAGCACCTGATCGATGGACAACTCCGTGGAATCCAGCTGTATGGCGTCAGCCGCCGGCTTAAGCGGGGCTACCGCTCGCTGGGTGTCACGCTCATCGCGTGCACGGATCTCATCTAGCAGACTCGACAGACTAACACCCTCGACTTTGCCCTTCAACTGCAAATATCGACGGCGCGCCCGCTCCTCGGCACTGGCGGTCAGGAAAATCTTCAGCGGCGCACTCGGGAAAACCACCGTACCCATGTCGCGACCATCGGCAACAAGGCCCGGCGCTTCCTGGAAAGCACGCTGACGCTGCAGCAGCGCCTCGCGTACCGCCGGCAATGCAGCCACTTGAGAAGCGCCGGAACCGACGCTTTCAGTACGAATGACATCGCTGACTTCGTCACCTTCCAGAATGATGCGCTGCAACTGACCGTCGGTCGCCGCAATGAATTGCACATCCAGATGAGCGGCAAGAGTCTTCAGCAGCTCTTCATTGGTCAGGTCGACACCATGATTGTGCGCAGCGAACGCCAGCAACCGGTAAAGCGCACCGGAATCCAGCAGGTTCCAGCCCAGACGCTTGGCCAGAATCCCGGCTACCGTGCCTTTGCCCGAGCCGCTTGGCCCATCAATGGTGATGACCGGTGCAATGTTCTTCACGACTGAGCCTCTTGTGCCACACGAATACCGACCTGCCCGCACAGCGCGAGGAAGTTCGGGAACGACGTCGCGACGTTGGCGCAATCATGGATGCGGATCGGTGCAGTGGCGCGCAGCGATGCCACGCTGAATGCCATGGCGATACGGTGATCGCCGTGACCATGCACTTCGCCGCCGCCAATCTGGCCGCCGTCGATGATGATGCCGTCCGGCGTCGGTTCGCATTTGACGCCCAGCGCCAGCAAACCGTCCGCCATGACCTGGATACGATCCGATTCCTTGACCCGCAGCTCTTCGGCGCCGGTCAGCACGGTGCGCCCTTCGGCACAGGCGGCGGCCACGAACAGCACCGGGAATTCATCGATGGCCAACGGAACCAGCTCTTCCGGAATCTCGATACCTTTGAGTTTAGCTGCCCGCACGCGCAGGTCAGCCACAGGCTCGCCGCCGACTTCACGCTGGTTCTCCAGAGTGATATCGGCACCCATCAGGCGCAGGATATCGATGACACCGGTACGGGTCGGGTTGATGCCAACGTGTTCCAGCACCAGCTCCGAGCCTTCAGCGATCGAAGCCGCGACCAGGAAGAACGCCGACGACGAGATGTCGCCCGGCACTTCGATATGGGTCGCCGTCAACTTGCCACCGGATTCGACCGATGCAGTCGCGCCATCAACGGTTACCGGATAGCCGAAGCCACGCAGCATGCGCTCAGTATGGTCACGGGTCGGCGCAGGTTCGGTAACGGTGGTCTTGCCTTCAGCATACAGACCGGCCAGCAGCAGGCAGGATTTCACCTGAGCACTGGCCATCGGCATGGTGTAGGTCAGGCCTTTGAGCTTGTGGCCACCACGGATAGTCATCGGCGGACGACCTTCGGCAGCGGTTTCGATCACGGCGCCCATTTCACGCAGCGGATTGGCCACGCGATTCATCGGACGCTTGGACAGCGAAGCGTCGCCGGTAAGAGTGCTGTCGAAGTTCTGCGCGGCCAGCAGGCCGGACAGCAGACGCATCGACGTACCGGAGTTGCCCAGATAGATCGGGCCCGGCGCAGGTTTCAGACCGTGCAGGCCAACACCGTGAATGGTCACGCGGCCGTGGTGCGGGCCCTCGATGACCACGCCCATGTCGCGGAACGCCTGCAAGGTCGCCAGGGCGTCTTCGCCCTCGAGGAAGCCTTCGACTTCGGTGACGCCTTCGGCCAGCGAGCCGAGCAT
>NZ_JBIUWI010000168.1:0-2138 GCF_044743385.1 Pseudomonas sp. NPDC087639
AACTGGAATTTTTTGATTACCGGGTTCACGGTGTCCTACCTTCTTTGTGGCTCTTGGGGGAACTGGTTTCTTGCGAAATTCTTGGGCAATGTCGGGAATCGGCCCAACGCCTGTCCAGGGTAAAACGTGTATCCAGATAAAACTTGAGGCTGGGAGCCTGCAAGGCGCCAGCGGTAAACCGCTGACGCCTGACAGACAACCAACCTCATAGCGCAATCGCTGATTAGCGACGCAGACCCAGGCGACCGATCAGAGTCTGGTAACGACCCAGATCCTTGCCTTTCAGGTAGTCCAGCAGCTTACGGCGCTGGTTTACCATGCGGATCAGACCACGACGGGAGTGGTGATCTTTACCGTAGGCCTTGAAGTGACCTTGCAGTTGGTTGATGTTGTGGGTCAGCAGTGCAACTTGCACTTCTGGCGAACCAGTGTCACCAACAGCTTGCTGGTAGTCAGCAACGATTTGAGCTTTTTCTTGAACGTCGAGAGCCATGAGGCAATCCTTTTATCAGGAAACTGTTTCAGGGAAACAGCTTCAACAGGCCAGGGACAAATCCCTGTATCTATAAATGAGTCGTGACCGTGCCTGTTAACAGCCACACTCGCCGACCTGCTGTTACACAGGCCGGTTCCGGTCATTCTGACCGAATCAAGCGACGTGGCGCGATACGCCCGTCTTCGCTCACTTCACCGATACCGATGAAGCGACCATTGTGATCCTGTACCCGCACCATGCCGAACTTCGGAGCATCCGGGGCACGTACCGGCTGGCCGTTGAGCCAGTAGAACGCGCTCGCTTCCGAGAAGTGCAACAGCGGCCAATCCTGCAGGCCGCTGTCCGATGGCATCAGGAAGCGGTCGACCGCTTCGTTGCCGCCTTCGGCATGTACCGCTTCGAGCTCTTCGAGGGTCACGGTCTGCGCCAAGGTGAAAGGCCCGGCCTGGGTACGGCGCAATTCTGCGACGTACGCACCACAACCGAGTTGCTCACCGATATCCTCCACGAGGGTGCGAATATAGGTGCCCTTGCTGCAATCCACCGCAAGTCGCGCAGTATCGCCTTCGAAGGCCAGTAATTCCAAGCGCGCAATAGTAACAGAACGCGGTTCGCGCTCCACTATTTCGCCTGCACGGGCCAGCTTGTACAGCGGCTGGCCATCACGCTTGAGCGCGGAGTACATCGGCGGTATCTGACTGATTTGGCCGCGAAATTTCGGCAAGACAGCCTCGACATCGGCGCGACCAACGGTCACCGGGCGTTCCTGCAAAACCTCACCTTCGGCATCCGCCGTGGTGGTGGTCTTGCCCAGTTGCGCCAGGGTTTCATAAGCCTTGTCGGAATCGAGCAGGTATTGCGAAAACTTGGTCGCTTCGCCGAAGCACAACGGCAACACACCGCTGGCCAGTGGATCGAGACTGCCGGTGTGCCCGGCCTTCTCGGCGTTGAGCAGCCAGCGAACCTTCTGCAACGCGGCGTTGGAGGTGAACCCCAGCGGCTTGTCGAGCAGAATGATACCGCTGACGTTACGACGGATACGTTTGACCTGAGCCACCGAATTACTCCTTGGTGTCTTCAGGTTCAGCAACTGCCGGGTGCTGATTGTCTTCAGCAACGGCACGCTCGATCAGGGCCGACAGGTGCGCACCCCGCACGACGGATTCGTCGTAGTGGAAGTGCAATTGCGGCACGCTTCGCAGCTTCATTTCGCGGGCCAGTTGCATACGCAGGAAACCCGCGGCGGCATTCAGGACCTTGATGCTTTGCGCGATATCTTCAGCATTGTCCTGCCCCATTACGGTGATGAAAATCTTTGCGTGACCGACGTCACGGCTGACTTCCACAGCGGTAATGGTGACCAGGCCGACGCGCGGATCTTTGACTTCACGACGGATCAGCTGGGCCAGCTCACGCTGCATCTGATCGCCGATACGTTGGGTACGGCTGTATTCTTTTGCCATGACTTGTTACCTGTTACTGCCCCACGGTGAAACCCGCAAGGTCTGAAAGCGGCAAACGCCCGGCCTGACAAAAGCCAGACCGGGCGTTGCGTTTAGAGTCCTGACGCCGTGGCGCGCATCTGCATGCGGCGGCTCGACGTGGCCCTTGAAGTGCGCGAGTTAGAGGCTGCGAGCAACCT
>NZ_JBIUWI010000169.1:0-2127 GCF_044743385.1 Pseudomonas sp. NPDC087639
CACCATTCAACGCGAAGCCCTGTTGAAACCCCTGCAACTGGTCGCAGGCGTCGTCGAGCGCCGACAGACCTTGCCGGTACTCTCAAACGTGCTGCTGGTTGTCGAAGGCCAGCAATTGTCGCTGACCGGTACCGACCTCGAGGTCGAGCTGGTCGGTCGTGTGCAACTTGAGGAGCCGGCTGAAACAGGTTCCATCACCGTGCCTGCGCGCAAGCTGATGGACATCTGCAAGAGCCTGCCCAACGATGCGCTGATCGACATCAAGGTCGACGAGCAGAAGCTGGTGGTAAAGGCTGGCCGTAGCCGCTTCACACTGTCGACCCTGCCGGCCAACGATTTTCCGACTGTGGAAGAAGGCCCAGGCTCGCTGACGTGCAGCCTGGAGCAAAGCAAACTGCGTCGTCTGATCGAACGCACCAGCTTCGCCATGGCCCAGCAGGACGTGCGCTACTACCTCAACGGCATGCTGCTGGAAGTCTCGGAAGGCATCATCCGCGCAGTGGCCACCGATGGTCACCGTCTGGCGATGTGCTCGATGAAGGCCGATATCGGTCAGCCGGATCGCCACCAGGTGATCGTACCGCGCAAAGGTATTCTCGAGCTGGCGCGTCTGCTCACCGAGCCGGACGGTAATGTCAGCATCGTCCTGGGTCAGCACCACATCCGCGCGACCACCGGCGAATTCACTTTCACCTCCAAACTGGTCGACGGCAAATTCCCTGACTACGAGCGCGTTCTGCCGAAGGGCGGCGACAAGCTGGTGCTTGGCGATCGTCAGGCGCTGCGTGAAGCGTTCAGCCGTACTGCGATTTTGTCCAACGAGAAGTACCGTGGCATCCGTCTGCAACTGGCCAGCGGTCAGTTGAAGATCCAGGCCAACAACCCGGAGCAGGAAGAAGCGGAAGAAGAAGTAGGTGTTGAATACAACGGTGGCTCCCTGGAAATCGGCTTCAACGTGAGCTACTTGCTCGACGTGCTGGGCGTGATGACCACCGAGCAGGTTCGCCTGATCCTGTCCGACTCCAACAGCAGTGCGCTGGTGCAAGAGTCCGACAATGACGACTCGGCTTATGTTGTTATGCCGATGCGTCTGTAATCAGCGGACTCTAGATGTCGCTAAGTCGCGTCTCGGTCACCGCGGTGCGCAATCTGCACCCGGTGACCTTCTCTCCCTCCCCCCGCATCAATATTCTTTACGGCGCCAACGGCAGCGGCAAAACCAGCGTTCTGGAAGCCATTCATCTGCTGGGGCTTGCCCGTTCGTTTCGTAGCACGCGGTTGTTGCCGGTCATTCAGTACGAGCAACTCGCCTGCACCGTGTTCGGTCAGGTCGAATTGGCCGAGGGTGGGCACAGTGCGTTGGGGATATCGCGCGACCGTCAGGGTGAGTTCCAGATCCGCATTGACGGCCAGAACGCTCGTAGCGCCGCACAGCTCGCGGAGATTCTGCCGCTACAGTTGATCAATCCGGACAGCTTCCGTCTGCTGGAAGGCGCGCCGAAGATTCGCCGGCAATTTCTCGACTGGGGTGTGTTCCACGTCGAACCACGGTTCATGGCCACTTGGCAGCGCTTGCAGAAGGCCCTGCGCCAGAGAAACTCTTGGCTGCGGCATGGTACACTTGACGCCGTTTCGCAAGCGGTTTGGGACAGGGAACTGTGCCAGGCCAGCGCTGAAATCGATGAATACCGCCGCGCTTACATCAAAGCCTTGAAACCAGTCTTTGAACAAACCTTGAGCGAACTGGTTGAGCTTGAAGGTTTGACGCTGAGCTATTACCGAGGCTGGGACAAAGACCGGGAATTGAGTGCCGTACTTGCCGGATCCCTGCAACGGGATCAGCAGATGGGTCACACCCAAGCTGGGCCACAACGAGCTGATTTGCGTCTTAGATTGGGCGCACACAACGCCGCGGACATCTTGTCCCGGGGTCAGCAGAAGTTGGTGGTCTGTGCCTTGCGGATTGCCCAAGGGCATCTGGTGAGCCAGGCCCGACGCGGTCAGTGTATTTATCTTGTGGATGACTTGCCGTCCGAACTGGACGAGAGCCACCGCCGTGCGCTGTGCCGTTTGCTGGAAGACTTACGCTGCCAGGTGTTTATCACCTGTGTAGATCACGAATTATTG
>NZ_JBIUWI010000170.1:0-2065 GCF_044743385.1 Pseudomonas sp. NPDC087639
CGCACCCGCTCGGCTGGCGCACCGGGCCCATCGACACCAGCGTCCTCGGCCGCCTGGCCCTGGAGCGCCTGCCGCAGATCGAGCAGGTGTACATCGGCGGTGAAGGCCTGAGCGATCAGGACATGGCGGTAAAGCTGTTCAGCGCCCGTCGTCGTTCGTCGGTGTCTAACGCCGTCGACTCCGACCACTACATCTGCAGCTTTTCGCACAAGACCATCATCTATAAAGGCCTGATGATGCCGGCCGACCTGGCCGCGTTTTATCCGGACCTGAGTGACGAGCGCCTGCAAACCGCGATCTGCGTGTTCCACCAGCGCTTCTCCACCAACCCCCTGCCGAAATGGCCGCTGGCTCAGCCATTCCGCTTCCTCGCCCACACCGGCGAGATCAACACCATCACCGGTAACCGCAACTGGGCACAGGCCCGTCGGACCAAGTTCACCAATGATCTGATGGATCTGGAAGAACTCGGCCCGCTGGTCAACCGTGTCGGCTCCGACTCCTCGAGCATGGACAACATGCTTGAGCTGATGGTCACCGGCGGCATCGACCTGTTCCGTGGCGTGCGGATGATCATTCCGCCTGCGTGGCAGAACTTCGAAACAAAGGAACCGCATCTGCGAGCGTACAACTCGATGCACATGGAACCGTGGGACGGCCCGGCCGGCGTGGTCATGACCGACGGACGCTACGCGGTGTGCCTGCTCGACCGTAACGGTCTGCGCCCGGCGCGCTGGGTCACCACCACCAACGGTTTCATCACCGTTGCCTCGGAAATCGGCGTCTGGAACTACCAGCCCGAAGACGTGATCGCCAAGGGCCGCGTAGGCCCGGGCCAGATCCTTGCCGTGGACACCGAAACCGGGCAGATCCTCGACACCGATGCGATCGACAACCGTCTGAAATCCCGTCATCCGTACAAGCAATGGCTGCGCAAGAACGCCCTGCGCATTCAGGCGACCATGGAAGACAACGATCACGGTTCGGCCTTCTACGACGTTGATCAGCTCAAGCAATACATGAAGATGTATCAGGTCACGTTCGAGGAGCGCGATCAGGTACTGCGTCCGCTCGGTGAGCAAGGCTATGAAGCCGTGGGTTCGATGGGCGATGACACGCCGATGGCCGTGCTGTCCCAGCGTGTGCGCACGCCGTACGATTATTTCCGTCAGCAGTTTGCGCAGGTGACCAACCCGCCGATCGACCCGCTGCGTGAAGCGATCGTGATGTCGCTGGAAATCTGCCTCGGTGCCGAGCGCAACATCTTCCAGGAGTCGCCGGAACACGCTTCGCGCGTGATCCTCAGCTCGCCGGTCATTTCCCCGGCCAAGTGGCGCTCGCTGATGAACCTCGACCGCCCGGGTTTCGAGCGGCAGATCATCGACCTCAACTACGACGAAAGCGTCGGTCTCGAAGCGGCCATCCGCAATGTTGCCGATCAGGCTGAAGAAGCCGTGCGTGCCGGTCGTACCCAGATCGTTCTGAGCGACCGCCATATCGCTCCGGGCAAACTGCCGATCCACGCTTCGCTGGCCACCGGCGCGGTACACCATCGCCTGACCGAAAAAGGCCTGCGCTGCGACTCCAACATCCTTGTTGAAACCGCTACTGCACGCGATCCGCATCACTTCGCGGTGCTGATCGGTTTTGGTGCCTCGGCGGTCTATCCGTTCCTGGCTTACGAAGTGCTGGGCGACCTGATCCGTACCGGTGAAGTGCTGGGCGACCTCTACGAGGTGTTCAAGAACTACCGCAAAGGCATCACCAAAGGTCTGCTGAAGATCCTGTCGAAGATGGGCATCTCGACCATCGCTTCGTACCGTGGCGCTCAGTTGTTCGAAGCCATCGGTCTGTCTGAAGAAGTGTGCGAGCTGAGCTTCCGTGGCGTGCCGAGCCGCATCAAGGGTGCGCGTTTCGTCGACATCGAAGCCGAGCAGAAAGCGCTGGCCACCGAAGCCTGGAGTCCGCGCAAGCCGATCCAGCAGGGCGGTCTGCTGAAGTTCGGCCACGGTGGCGCATAGCACGCCTACACCCCGGACGTGGTCAGCACCCTGCAAGCCGCCGT
>NZ_JBIUWI010000171.1:0-929 GCF_044743385.1 Pseudomonas sp. NPDC087639
CGCCAAGCCCCGACGCTACCCAGCGCGGGGGGCCATCAGACACATGGAATGTCGAGGCCCAGCGACAGACATGCCAGTAACAGGTTGTCTGCCCCGTCGACTTCGAGCGCTTTGCCGTCTACGTGGATAGTGGCCATGGTTCAAAGGTCTTCGTTGGCCCGGTGTCAGCGGGCGTGGCTAATGGAATCTTGTTATCCGTGCGAATCAAACCAGCCTCGAAAGGCGTCATCGCAGGAGGCGAAGGGCACGGGCCCTTCACCTTATTAAGCGTTTACGCGCCGATTACGATCGGCCTTGCCAGAGGCGGGACGGCGGCGCTGACAGGCGCGATACCGGCTTCGAACTCTGGACGGAAGTATTTGATGGCACTGCCCAACGGCTCCACGGCACCCGGTGCGTGAGCACAGAAGGTTTTGCCTGGGCCGAGGAAGCCGACCAGACCCAGCAGGGTCTCGATGTCGCCCGGTTGGCCTTCGCCATTCTCGATGGCCATCAGCAGCTTGACGCTCCATGGCAAACCATCACGGCACGGTGTGCAGAAACCGCACGACTCACGGGCGAAGAACTGTTCCATGTTGCGCAGCAGCGAGACCATGTTGACGCTGTCGTCCACCGCCATCGCCAGGCCGGTACCCATACGGGTGCCCACTTTGGCGATGCCGCCGGCGTACATTTGTGCGTCGAGGTGTTCTGGCAAGAGAAAACCGGTACCGGCGCCACCTGGCTGCCAGGCCTTGAGCTTGTAACCGTCGCGCATGCCGCCGGCGTAGTCTTCGAACAACTCGCGACCGGTGACGCCGAATGGCAGTTCCCACAGGCCCGGATTCTTGACCTTGCCGGAGAAGCCCATGAGCTTGGTGCCCATGTCTTCGCTGCCTTCGCGGGCCAACGATTTGTAGCAGTCTACGCCGTCGGCAATGTTCGCCGGC
>NZ_JBIUWI010000171.1:939-1324 GCF_044743385.1 Pseudomonas sp. NPDC087639
GTGCCCAGGGTTTCAACGTTGGTCACGCAAGTCGGCTTGCCCCACACGCCAACGGCGGCAGGGAAGGGCGGCTTGGAACGCGGGTTGGCGCGGCGGCCTTCGAGGGAGTTGATCAGTGCGGTTTCTTCACCGCAGATATAACGCCCGGCGCCGGTGTGGACGAACAGCTCGAAATCGAAGCCCGAACCCAGGATGTTCTTGCCCAAAAGGCCAGCAGCCTTGGCTTCTTCCACGGCACGGTTGAGGTGCTTGGCGGCGGTGGTGTATTCGCCACGCAGGAAGATGTAGCCACGGTAGGTTTTCAGCGCGCGAGCACTGATCAGCTTGCCTTCGCTCAGCGGATGGGGCAGTTGCTCCATCAGCAGGCGGTCTGTCCCGGTGTTCG
>NZ_JBIUWI010000171.1:1334-2030 GCF_044743385.1 Pseudomonas sp. NPDC087639
TTGATGGATTCGTCTTTGGGCATCAGGCCCCACTTCACACCCGTGGGGAAGCCTGCACCGCCGCGACCTTTGAGGCCTGCGTCTTTCACGGTCTGGACGATGTCGTCCTGGGCCATGTCGGCGAAGGCTTTGCGCGCTGCGGCGTAACCGTTCTTGGCCTGGTATTCGTCGAGCCACACGGCTTCGCCGTCGTCACGCAGACGCCAGGTCAGCGGGTGTGTCTCGGCCGAACGCTTGATGCGGTTGGCCGGGCCGAAAGATGTCAGGGTCATACGTAGCCCTCGAGCAGTTTGGCAACGCCAGCAGGCTGCACATCACCAAAGGTGTCGTCGTCGATCATCAGCGCCGGAGCCTTGTCGCAGTTGCCGAGGCAGCAGACAGGCAGCAGGGTGAACCGACCGTCGGTGGTGGTCTGACCCAGGCCGATGCCCAGATTGTTCTGGATTTCGCTGACCACCGACTCGTGGCCGCCGATATAGCAGACCATGCTGTCGCAGACGCGAATGATGTGACGGCCGACCGGTTGACGGAAGATCTGGCTATAGAACGTCGCCACACCTTCAACGTCGCTGGCCGGGATGCCGAGGATCTCGCCGATTGCGTACAAGGCGCCATCCGGCACCCAGCCGCGTTCTTTCTGAACGATCTTCAGGGCTTCGATCGACGCCGCGCGCGGGTCTTCGTAGTGATGCAGCT
>NZ_JBIUWI010000172.1:0-2007 GCF_044743385.1 Pseudomonas sp. NPDC087639
CCAGAAAGGTGGTGTGGGCAAGACCACCACCTGCATCAACCTCGCAGCATCCCTGGTCGCGACCAAGCGTCGGGTGCTGTTGATCGATCTCGATCCACAGGGCAACGCCACCATGGGTAGCGGTGTGGATAAACATGGCCTGGAAAACTCGGTCTATGACCTGCTGATCGGCGAATGCGATCTGGCTCAGGCCATGCACTATTCCGAGCACGGCGGTTATCAATTGCTGCCGGCCAACCGCGACTTGACGGCCGCCGAAGTGGTTCTGCTGGAAATGCAGATGAAGGAAAGCCGCCTGCGCAGTGCGTTGGCGCCGATCCGTGAAAACTACGATTACATTTTGATCGACTGCCCGCCGTCGCTGTCGATGCTCACGCTGAACGCATTGGTGGCTGCTGATGGGGTGATTATCCCCATGCAGTGCGAATACTTTGCGCTGGAAGGTTTGAGCGACCTTGTGGATAACATCAAGCGTATCGCCGAACTGTTGAACCCGAACCTGAAAGTCGAAGGTTTGCTGCGGACCATGTATGACCCGCGCCTGAGCCTGATGAACGACGTTTCGGCCCAGCTCAAGGAACACTTCGGCGATCAGCTGTATGACACCGTGATCCCGCGCAACATCCGCCTGGCCGAAGCGCCGAGCTACGGCATGCCGGCGCTGGCCTACGACAAGCAATCGCGTGGCGCACTGGCCTATCTGGCCCTGGCGGGCGAGATGGTTCGTCGTCAGCGCAAAAATTCACGCATCGCCGCCGCTCAGGCAACTTAAGGAATCCCCATGGCCGTCAAGAAACGAGGTCTCGGACGTGGACTGGATGCACTGCTGAGTGGTCCGACCGTCAGCTCGCTTGAAGAACAAGCCGCGCAAGCGGATACCCGCGAGTTGCAACACCTGCCGCTGGACCTGCTCCAGCGCGGCAAGTATCAACCACGTCGGGACATGGATCCGCAGGCGCTGGAAGAGCTGGCGCAGTCGATCAAGGCACAAGGTGTCATGCAACCGATCGTGGTGCGCCCGATCGGTGGTGGCCGGTTTGAGATCATTGCCGGTGAACGTCGCTGGCGCGCTAGTCAACAAGCCGGGCAGGAAACCATCCCGGCGATGGTCCGCGATGTCCCGGATGAAACCGCAATTGCCATTGCGCTGATCGAGAACATTCAGCGCGAGGACCTCAACCCGATTGAAGAAGCGGTGGCCTTGCAGCGTTTGCAGCAGGAATTCCAGCTGACTCAGCAACAAGTCGCCGAGGCTGTGGGTAAGTCCCGCGTCACTGTGGCTAACCTGTTGCGGCTTATTGCGCTGCCGGAAGTCATCAAGACCATGCTGTCCCACGGCGACCTGGAAATGGGTCATGCCCGTGCTTTGCTCGGTTTGCCGGACAATCAGCAGGTTGAAGGGGCGCGACATGTTGTCGCACGCGGTCTTACCGTGCGCCAAACTGAAGCATTGGTTCGCCAATGGTTGAGTGGCAAACCGGAGCCTGTGGAAGCCACCAAACCCGACCCGGATATCGCCCGCCTCGAACAGCGTCTGGCCGAGCGCCTAGGCTCTGCGGTGCAGATTCGCCACGGGAAGAAGGGAAAGGGGCAGTTGGTGATCGGTTACAACTCCCTCGATGAGCTCCAAGGTGTGCTCGCGCACATCCGCTGAAACATTTCCACATGTAGCGAGCAGTCGGAAATCACTACCTGACAGTTGAATAGGGGCAGAACCGCCCCTATACTCTGCGCGCATTTTGTCGGCACAAATTATGCCAAGTTATTGAATTCTGGCAGCCGACCATTGGAGAGCAAACGTGATGGAAACCCGCAAGCCAAACCGCCTGCCGTTCCATCGCCTGGCGGTTTTTCCGGTGTTAATGGCTCAATTTGTCATTTTGCTCATTGCCGCTTTGGCGCTCTGGCAATGGCATGGAGTCGTTGCCGGATACTCGGGACTTTGCGGAGGCCTGATAGCCTTGCTGCCCAATGTTTATTTCGCTCACAAGGCATTTCGGTTTTCCG
>NZ_JBIUWI010000173.1:0-1975 GCF_044743385.1 Pseudomonas sp. NPDC087639
ACTCTAGTTGGGGGCGCTTAACCGAAGAAGCGTTGGCCATTTTTGGCCATTTCGCGCAGCTTCGCGGTCGGGTGGTACAGCGCGCCCAAATCAGCGTACTGGTCAGCCAGGGCAACGAACTCGGCAACACCGATCGAATCGATGTAGCGCAGCGCACCGCCACGGAATGGAGGGAAACCGATGCCGTAGACCAGACCCATGTCGGCTTCAGCGGCAGTTTCAACGATACCGTCTTCCAGGCAACGCACGGTTTCCAGGCACAGCGGGATCATCATCCAGTTGATGATGTCTTCGTCTGTGACTTCGCGCTGCTCGTAAACGATCGGCTTGAGCACTTCCAGTACCGACGGATCGGCGACTTTCTTCTGCTTGCCTTTCTTGTCGGCCTCGTAGGCGTAGAAGCCCTTGCCGTTCTTCTGACCCAGGCGCTTGGCTTCGTACAGCACGTCGATGGCCGAGCGACGGTCATCCTTCATGCGGTCCGGGAAACCTTCAGCCATCACGTCACGACCGTGGTGACCGGTGTCGATGCCGACCACGTCCATCAGGTACGCCGGGCCCATTGGCCAGCCGAATTTTTCCATGACTTTGTCAATGCGGACGAAGTCCACACCGGCGCTGACCAGCTTGGCGAAACCGCCGAAGTACGGGAACAGCACGCGGTTGACCAGGAAGCCCGGGCAGTCGTTGACGACGATCGGGTTCTTGCCCATTTTCTTGGCGTAGGCAACGGTGGTGGCAACTGCCAGCTCGCTGGACTTCGCGCCACGGATCACTTCCACCAGCGGCATCATGTGCACCGGGGTGAAGAAGTGCATGCCGACGAAGTTTTCCGGACGCTTGAGGGCCTTGGCCAACAGGCTGATGGAAATGGTCGATGTGTTGGACGCGAGGATGGTGTCCTCTTTGACCTTGTCTTCGACTTCAGCCAGCACGGCTTGCTTGACCTTCGGGTTCTCGACCACAGCTTCGACCACCAGGTCGACGTGACCGAAATCGCCGTAGGATAGGGTCGGACGAATGCCGTTGAGCACTTCAGCCATTTTCGCTGCGGTCATGCGACCTTTATCAACGCGGCCAACCAGCAGTTTGGCGGCTTCGGCCAGACCCTGCTCGATACCGTGCTCGTTGATGTCCTTCATCAGGATCGGCGTGCCTTTGGAGGCCGACTGATAAGCGATACCGCCACCCATGATACCGGCGCCGAGTACGGCTGCCTGCTTCACGTCCTTGGCGATTTCATCGTAGGCCTTGGCCTTTTTCTTCAGCTCCTGATCGTTCAGGAACAGACCGATCAAGCTCTGCGCGGCAGAGGTCTTGGCCAGTTTGACGAAACCTGCAGCTTCAACTTCCAGCGCCTTGTCACGACCGAAGTTCGCGGCTTTCTGGATGGTTTTGATTGCTTCAACCGGCGCCGGATAGTTCGGGCCAGCCTGACCGGCCACGAAACCTTTGGCTGTTTCGAAAGCCATCATTTGTTCAATGGCGTTCAGCTTGAGCTTTTCCAGCTTCGGCTGACGCTTGGCCTTGTAGTCGAACTCGCCGGAGATGGCGCGCTTGATCAGTTCAAGGGCAGCTTCCTGCAGCTTCTCTGGAGCAACCACGGCGTCGACTGCGCTGACTTTCAGGGCGTCTTCAGGGCGGTTTTCCTTACCGGCGGCAATCCACTCGATAGCGTTGTCGACACCGATCAGACGCGGCAGACGCACAGTACCGCCGAAGCCTGGGTAGATACCCAGTTTGACTTCCGGCAGACCGATCTTGGCCTTGGTGGACATGACGCGGTAGTCAGCCGCCAGGCACATTTCCAGACCGCCACCCAGTGCGATACCGTTGATCGCGGCCACGGTCGGAACGTTGAGGTCTTCGAAATCGCTGAAGATCTTGTTGGCTTCGAGATTGCCAGCAACCAGCTCGGCATCCGGCAGCTTGACGTGGTCGACCATGTCGGGGATGTCGGCGCCGCCGATGAACA
>NZ_JBIUWI010000174.1:0-1892 GCF_044743385.1 Pseudomonas sp. NPDC087639
TCTCGATCAGAGGCTTCGGTTAGCTGACAAGTCTTGGCAGCGCTTAGCAGTAGTGTCCGGCATGGCCGTTACAGCTTGACGGCGGTGTCGGGGGGCCGGTGACGCAGGCCACAGGCAAACAGCCCCGGGCACTTAGGTGGGTCGATAAACGCGCACATGGGCTTGCCCCTGACTGAGCAAATGGTGGGCATGCAGGCGACTCATCACGCCTTTGTCGCAATACAGCAGGTACTGGCGAGTAGGGTCCAGTTCCTTGAAACGTGCGTTCACTGCATAGAACGGCATCGTCTGTACCTCTATGCCGGCAAGCTCCAGCGGTTCGTCTTCAGCGGCATCCGGGTGACGGATGTCGATGACGATCTGACCGGCCAGCGCTTCGCCGACTTCTTCAATCTGCAAATCCTGGCCCAATTCGTCGATGACTCGATCGATCGCGACCAGTTTGGCGTTGGCGAGCGCACGCTCGAGCACCGCCATGTCGAATTCTTTCTCTTCGTGCTCAACGCGGCCACGCTTGGCGGCGGTCTTCGGATTGACCGAGATGACGCCGCAGTATTCCGGCATGTGCCGGGCGAAATCGGCGGTGCCGATCTCGTTGGCCGTGTCGATGATGTCCTGCTTGTGGGCGACGATCAGCGGGCGCAGGACCAGTTTATCGGTCACGCAATCGATCACCGACAGGTTCGGCAGCGTCTGGCTCGAAACCTGGGAGATCGCTTCACCGGTGACCAGCGCATCGATATGCAGGCGGTCGGCGATCGCGGAGGACGCGCGCAACATCATACGCTTCAATACGACGCCCATATGACTGTTATCGACTTTACCGAGAATTTCGCTCAACACTTCTTCGAACGGAACACTGACAAATAGCACGCGTTGCGAGCTGCCGTACTTCTTCCAGATGAAATGCGCGACTTCCATCACGCCCAATTCGTGGGCACGCCCGCCCAGATTAAAGAAGCAGAAGTGCGCCATCAGGCCGCGGCGCATGATCTGGTAGGCCGCAACGGTCGAATCAAAGCCGCCGGACATCAATACCAGCGTCTGCTCCAACGCACCAAGCGGATAACCGCCGATGCCGTTGTGCTGGCTGTGGATGACAAACAACCGTTTGTCGCGAATTTCCATGCGAACTTTAATTTGCGGTGCTTTCAGGTCGATGCCGGCGGCACCGCACTCACGGCGCAGCTTGCTGCCGACGTATTTTTCGACGTCCATCGAGCTGAACGTGTGCTTGCCTGCACGTTTGCAGCGCACCGAGAAAACCTTACCGGCCAGTGCATCACCGTAGTGCTGTTTGCACTTTTCGGAGATGTCGTCGAAGTCACCCAGCGGGTACTCGTCGATCTGCAAAAAGTGCGCGATGCCCGGCATGCAGGTCAGGCGCTCACCCATCTCTTTCAAGGCTTTGGGGTCGGTAACGCGGGTTTCCAGCTCGAGGTTGTCCCACACGCCGTTCACCACCACAGCCGGGTCCAGATCGCGGAGCACGGCGCGGATGTTCTTGGCCAACTGGCGAATGAATTTCGTCCGGACAGGTCGGCTTTTGATGGTGATCTCGGGGAAGACTTTTACGATTAGTTTCATGAAAACAGCGCGCGCAGGGCCAGCCGAAAAAGGGGGGCGCGGATTATAGCGGAAATTGCTCAAGGTTTAACCAGTTAATGTGCAGAAGGTTTTGCGCGCACCAAAACGGGTCATTTATGGATTAAGACGCTACATTAGAGGGCGAGATTTTCACCATCAGGGCGCTTTGTACCTTTATAAGCGTGAATTTGGGGCAAAAAACCCATGCTGGGGCACTGGCATGCAATTTGCTCCCTTGTGAGGCAGGTTGCCTTGGCAGAGTATTCGCGCCGGCATCACCACTATTAAGGGCATCCACTACCAGC
>NZ_JBIUWI010000175.1:0-1876 GCF_044743385.1 Pseudomonas sp. NPDC087639
CATCGCTTCGCCGCTGATCCGCTGGATGTCCACCAGTTCGTGGTTGACCCGGTCAACGAAGGTGTAGTCCTGGTCGAGCACGTAGGCGAAACCACCGGTCATGCCAGAGCCGAAGTTGTAACCGGTCTTGCCCAGAACGGCGACAAAACCACCGGTCATGTACTCGCAGCAGTGATCGCCAGTGCCTTCAACAACCGTGTGGGCACCGGAGTTACGCACGGCGAAACGCTCGCCTGCGGTGCCGGCGGCGAACAGCTTGCCGCCCGTAGCGCCGTACAGACAGGTGTTGCCGATGATGGCGCTTTCCTGAGTCTTATAAACGCTGCCCTTCGGCGGCACGATGGTCAGCTTGCCACCGGTCATGCCTTTGCCGACGTAGTCGTTGGCATCGCCTTCCAGATACATGTTCAGACCGCCGGCGTTCCACACGCCGAAGCTCTGCCCGGCAGTGCCTTTGAAGCGGAAGGTGATCGGCGCCTTGGCCATGCCCTGGTTGCCGTGCTTGCGCGCGATTTCGCCGGAGATCCGTGCACCGATCGAACGGTCGCAGTTGCAGATGTCCAGTTCGAACTCGGCGCCGCTCATGTCGTTGATTGCCGACGTCGCCATCTCAACCATTTTCTCGGCCAGCAGGCCTTGGTCGAATGGTGGGTTGCGCTCAACGCCGCAGAACTGAGGCTTGTCCGCCGGGATGTGATCGCTGCCCAGCAGCGGAGTCAGATCC
Organism: Pseudomonas sp. NPDC087639; assembly: GCF_044743385.1. Classification (NCBI taxonomy): domain Bacteria; kingdom Pseudomonadati; phylum Pseudomonadota; class Gammaproteobacteria; order Pseudomonadales; family Pseudomonadaceae; genus Pseudomonas; species Pseudomonas sp. NPDC087639. The sequence continues at coordinate 725 of NZ_JBIUWI010000175.1, forward strand.
AGGTGGTTTTGCTTGGCGGTCTGGCCTTCGAGGATTTCCAGCAGATCGGTGCGACCGATCAGCTCTTCGAGGGAGCGCACGCCGAGCTTGGCCAGCCACTCACGGGTTTCTTCGGCGACCGAGGGGCAGCAGTTCTCCACCCTGTCGACGGTGCCGATGTAGTGATCCTGGCGCAGCTTCTCGTTCTGAGTCGCAACGCCGGTGGCGCAATTGTTGAGGTGGCAGATACGCAGGTATTTGCAGCCCAGCGCGATCATTGGCGCAGTGCCGAAGCCGAAGCTTTCGGCGCCGAGGATCGCAGCCTTGATCACGTCGAGGCCGGTTTTCAGGCCGCCATCGGTCTGCACCCGGACTTTGCCGCGCAGGTCGTTGCCGCGCAGCGTCTGATGGGTTTCGGCGAGGCCGAGTTCCCACGGCGCACCAGCGTACTTGATCGAGGTCAGCGGCGAAGCACCGGTGCCACCGTCGTAGCCGGAGATGGTGATCAAGTCCGCGTAGGCCTTGGCCACACCGGCAGCGATGGTGCCGACGCCCGCTTCTGCTACCAGTTTCACCGAGACCAGCGCCTTCGGGTTGACCTGCTTGAGGTCAAAGATCAGCTGCGACAAGTCTTCGATCGAATAGATGTCGTGGTGCGGCGGCGGCGAAATCAGGGTCACGCCCGGCACTGCATAACGCAGCTTGGCGATCAGCCCGTTGACTTTACCGCCCGGCAGTTGCCCGCCCTCGCCCGGCTTGGCGCCCTGGGCGACCTTGATCTGCAGCACTTCGGCGTTGACCAGGTATTCCGGGGTTACCCCGAAACGGCCAGTCGCGACTTGCTTGATTTTCGAGCTCTTGATGGTGCCGTAACGCGCCGGGTCTTCGCCGCCTTCGCCAGAGTTGGAACGCGCGCCGAGGCGGTTCATGGCTTCGGCCAGGGCTTCGTGAGCTTCCGGCGACAGGGCGCCCAGCGAGATGCCGGCGGAGTCGAAGCGCTTGAGCACCGATTCCAGCGGTTCGATTTCACTGATGTCCAGCGGCGTGTCGAGGGTCTTGACCTTGAGCAGGTCGCGAATCATCGACACCGGACGGTTGTCCACCAGCGAGGTGTATTCCTTGAACTTGGCGTAGTCGCCCTGCTGCACGGCGGCTTGCAGGGTGTTGACCACG
>NZ_JBIUWI010000176.1:0-1843 GCF_044743385.1 Pseudomonas sp. NPDC087639
GAAGGTTATTTCCGTGACCGTGGTAGCGATTACCTGGAAGCGCAACAGACTGCACCGATGCAACTACCACCGGATGTCAGCACCTCCAAGCGTCTGGATCCGCTGCTGCCGATCCCGCGCAACGTTGCTGACGATACCGCCAAGGGCGAGTACGTGGTTCCACGTCCTCAACCGCTGTCGGCGATCGCCGATGCCACCGACTACTCGCTGCAGAAGAGTGGCGATTCTCGTTGGGTAATGGCTCAACATCCACCGGCCGAAGTCTGGCCAGTGGCTGTGCAGTTCTTCCAGGACAACGGTTTCCGTCTGGATGAACAGCGTCCGCAAACTGGCGAATTCACCACCACCTGGCAGCGTTCCGACGAACTGTCCGCCGCCATGGCCAAACGCCTGAGCGCGGCCGGTATCGCCAGTGGCAGCGAAACCCGCGTTCGCGTGCGTATCGAGCCGGGCGTGCAGCGCAACACCAGTGAAATCTACGTGGTCAGCGCCGAGCGTCCTGCCGGCAGCACCGCCGACGTCGCTTTCACCAATCGTTCGGTCAACACTGGCCTGGACGCAGCGCTGGTCGACGACATGCTCGCGAGCATGAGCCGTATCGCCGAGAAGGGCGGTTCGGTGTCGATGCTGGCTTCGCGTGATTTCGATACCCCGAGCCGCGTCAGCCTCAGCGAAGACGGCAGCGGTAACCCGGTGTTGAACGTCGGTACCGATCTGGACCGAGCCTGGTCGAGCGTCGGCCGTGCGCTGGAGCAGGGCGAATGGCGCGTTGAAGACATCAACCGCAGTCTGGGCCTGTACTACATCAACCTGGCCGAAAAAGCCGAGAAAAAAGACGACAAGCCTGGTTTCTTCAGCAGCCTGTTCGGCAGTGCGCCGAGCAAGGAAGAAGTTGAAGCCCGTGCCGAGCGTTATCAGGTTCGCCTGAGCAAGGTTGGCGAGAACATTCAGGTGACCGTCGAGAAAAACATCAACACCGTCGCGCCGGCTGAAGTGGCGCGCAAAGTGTTGAGCGTCATTCAGGACAACCTGGGCTGATCCAATGCGTTTTGCCGTTCTCGGCAGCGGTAGCCAAGGGAACGGCACGCTGATCGCCAGTGCTGATACGTATGTGCTGGTGGATTGTGGTTTTTCCCTGCGGGAAACCGCAAAACGCCTGTTGCGTCTGGGTGTGAACCCGGCGCAACTGAGCGCGATACTCGTAACCCACGAACATGCCGACCACGTGCATGGCGTGGGTTTGCTGTCTCGGCGCTACAATCTGCCGGTCTACCTCAGTCGCGGCACACTGCGCGGGATGCGCAAACCGATTGAACCCGCAGGCTTTCTGGCTGGCGGCGAGCAACTGCAGATCGGTGCACTGAACATCGGGGTCATTGCCGTGGCCCATGATGCGCAGGAGCCGACCCAGTATGTATTCAGTGACAACGAACAGCGGCGCTTCGGCCTGCTGACCGACCTGGGTTCCTACTGCGAGCGGGTGCTGGACGGTTACCGGGATCTCGATGCATTGATGATCGAATCCAATCATTGTCGTGACATGCTGGCACGTGGTCACTACCCGTACTTTCTCAAGCAGCGGGTGGGCGGCGAGCTGGGACATTTGAACAACCATCAGGCGGCATTCCTGGTGTCCGAGTTGGGCTGGCAGGGTCTCCAACACCTGGTCCTGGCCCATCTGAGCAGCAAGAACAACATGCCGCAGCTGGCCCGGCAATGTTTTGTCGACACCCTTGGGTGCGACCCGGACTGGCTGCAACTGGCCGATCAAGATTCAGGGCTCGACTGGCGCCACATCGCCTAGCCCACCTACTTAGCAAGCGGAGCCCATCATGGAAAAACG
>NZ_JBIUWI010000177.1:0-1787 GCF_044743385.1 Pseudomonas sp. NPDC087639
CAGGGCGTCCTCGCCCGGAATAGTTAGCATGTTTTGGTTACTGGCGACTCTCGCCTACCTGCTCGGCTCTCTGTCCTTCGCCATTTTGCTCAGCCGCCTGACCGGAAACCCGGATCCGCGAATGAGTGGCTCGGGTAATGCCGGAGCTACCAACATGCTGCGCCTGGCCGGCCGCAAACTCGCGATCCTGACCCTGCTGGGTGATCTGTGCAAAGGCTTGCTGCCGGTGCTGATCGCATCGGCTGTCGGCCTTTCGCTGCAGGATCAGGCCTGGATAGGCGTATGCGCCGTGATCGGTCACCTGTTCCCGCTGTACTTCCGCTTTCGCGGCGGCAAAGGCGTCGCCACTGCCGCCGGCATGCTGCTGGGCCTGTATCCGCCGGCTGCGCTGTTAGCGGTGTGCGCATGGCTGCTAACGTTTTACCTGACCCGTACCAGCTCACTGGCGGCGCTGATCGCCACGCCACTGACCCTGCCGCTGCTCGCCTGGCAAGAGCCAAAGGCTTTGCTGCCGATGAGCGCCTTGACGCTACTGATCGTCTGGCGCCACCGCGGCAATCTACGCGACCTGTTTGCCGGGCGCGAACGGCATTTTTAAATGCCGGCCTTCCGCACTGCTCATTACAACGCCGACAACTGCTCCATCGGCCAGCGCGCCTGCACGCTGATCGCCAGACTTTCCTGCTGACCGGCCTGCAAACGCTGGCAACCGGCAAACGCGATCATCGCGCCATTGTCGGTGCAGAACTCGGGACGGGCGTAAAACACATCGCCCTTCATGTCGCCGAGCATTTTCTCCAGCGAAACACGCAAAGCCTTGTTTGCGCTGACGCCACCCGCGATGACCAGACGCTTCATGCCCGCCTGTTTCAGGGCACGCTTGCACTTGATGGTCAAAGTCTCCACCACGGCCTGCTGGAACGCCAGCGCGATGTCGCAACGGGCTTGCTCGCTGTCGTCCCCGGCGCTGACGCACTGCTGCCAGGTGTTGAGGGCGAAGGTTTTCAGACCGCTGAAGCTGAAATCCAGCCCAGGGCGATCACACATCGGACGCGGAAAAGTAAAACGTCCTGCAGCGCCCTTCTCCGCCAGCTTGGCAATTTCCGGTCCGCCTGGGTAATTGAGGCCCATCATCTTCGCGGTTTTGTCGAACGCTTCGCCGGCAGCATCGTCGAGCGTCTCGCCAAGCAAGGTGTATTGGCCGATGCCATCGACCTGAACAAGCTGCGTATGACCGCCGGAGACCAACAAAGCGACGAACGGGAATTCCGGTGGTTTTGGCTCCAGCATAGGTGCCAACAAATGACCTTCCATATGATGCACACCGAGTGCCGGAATGCCCCAGGCAAACGCCAGCGCCTGAGCACAGGAAGCACCAACCAGCAGAGCGCCAACCAGGCCAGGACCCGCGGTATAAGCGATCGCATCGATCTCGGTCGGCACACGGTCAGCCTCGGCCAACACCTGACGAATCAAGGGCAGCATGCGCTTGACGTGGTCACGCGAGGCCAGCTCAGGCACCACACCGCCATACACGCGATGCAGGTCGATCTGACTGAACAGTGCGTCGGCCAGCAGGCCGCGTTCACTGTCGTATAATGCGACGCCGGTTTCGTCGCAGGAGGTTTCTAATCCCAGTACTAGCATGGGTTTGCGCCTTGTTTAGGCTGACTTCGAAGGCGCGCATAATAGTCGCCGCGTGATGCCCCGGCCAGCGGTTTTCGATCAGAGGCTTTGCATTCCGAGAGATGAGGGGTTAACATCCGCAACCCTTAAAAACCGACGTC
>NZ_JBIUWI010000178.1:0-1758 GCF_044743385.1 Pseudomonas sp. NPDC087639
TGGTCGAACTCGCCTCGCTGCTGCGTCTCGCCGCAGCCGTCACGGCGTTCCATTTGGGCCGTAACGAGGCGAAGTAGTAAGACATGCCTGCTATCCCTCTCGAGCATGGACTGGCGGTTGCCGGCATCCTGTTCTGCCTTGGTCTGGTCGGCCTGATGGTCCGCCGCAACATTTTGTTCGTGTTGATGAGTCTGGAAGTGATGATGAACGCCGCGGCACTGGCCTTCATCGTTGCAGGCGCCCGCTGGGGCCAGCCGGATGGACAGATCATGTTCATCCTGGTGATCAGCCTGGCAGCCGCCGAGGCCAGTATTGGCCTGGCGATCCTGCTGCAACTGTATCGCCGCTTCCACACGCTCGATATCGACGCTGCCAGTGAGATGCGCGGATGAACTTAATCTTTCTGACTTTCGTATTCCCTCTGATCGGTTTCCTGCTGCTGTCGTTCTCCCGTGGACGCTGGTCGGAAAACCTTTCGGCGCTGGTCGGCGTGGGTTCCATTGGCTTGTCGGCGATTGTCACCGCCTACGTCATCTGGCAATTCAACGTCGCGCCTCCCGAAGGCGGTCACTACACCCTGGTGCTTTGGCAGTGGATGGCGGTGGAAGGCTTCAAGCCTGACTTCGCCCTCTACATCGACGGCCTGTCGATCACCATGCTCGGCGTGGTGGTTGGCGTAGGTTTCCTGATCCACCTGTTCGCCTCCTGGTACATGCGCGGTGAAGCGGGTTACTCGCGCTTCTTCTCGTACACCAACCTGTTTATCGCCAGCATGCTGTTCCTGGTCCTGGGCGATAACCTGTTGTTCCTGTACTTCGGTTGGGAAGGCGTAGGCCTGTGCTCGTACCTGTTGATCGGTTTCTACTACAGCAACCGCAACAACGGTAACGCCGCACTCAAGGCCTTCATCGTGACCCGGATCGGCGACGTGTTCATGGCCATCGGCCTGTTCATCCTGTTCCAGCAAGTGGGCACGCTGAACATCCAGGAACTGCTGGTGCTGGCACCGCAGAAATTCCAGGTCGGCGATTTCTGGATCACTTTGGCGACCCTGATGCTGCTGGGCGGCGCTGTCGGTAAATCGGCGCAACTGCCGCTGCAAACCTGGCTGGCAGACGCGATGGCCGGTCCTACCCCGGTTTCGGCACTGATCCACGCTGCAACCATGGTGACCGCAGGCGTTTACCTGATCGCCCGTACTCACGGCCTGTTCACCCTGGCGCCGGACATCCTGCACCTGGTCGGCATCGTGGGTGGTGTGACCCTGGTTCTGGCTGGTTTCGCTGCTCTGGTACAGACCGACATCAAACGTATCCTCGCCTACTCGACCATGAGCCAGATCGGCTACATGTTCCTGGCGCTGGGCGTTGGTGCCTGGGATGGCGCGATTTTCCACCTGATGACCCACGCCTTCTTCAAGGCCCTGCTGTTCCTTGCTTCCGGTGCGGTGATCGTTGCCTGCCACCACGAGCAGAACATCTTCAAGATGGGCGGCCTGTGGAAGAAACTGCCACTGGCTTATGCCAGCTTCATCGTCGGCGGCGCGGCACTGTCTGCCCTGCCACTGGTCACCGCAGGTTTCTACTCCAAGGACGAAATCCTTTGGGAAGCGTTCGCCAGCGGCAACCACGGTCTGCTCTATGCAGGTCTGGTGGGTGCGTTCATGACGTCGCTGTACACCTTCCGCCTGATCTTCATCGCGTTCCACGGTGTAGCCAAGTCCGAAGCCCTCGCCGGTCACGGCATCGCTCACTGGCT
>NZ_JBIUWI010000179.1:0-585 GCF_044743385.1 Pseudomonas sp. NPDC087639
GAACTTGGTGATGGCTTCAGCCACGACCTTAGGTTCGATATCACCACGGTCAGCCAGTGCTGCCAGGGCTGCCAACACCACGAAATGACGGTCGACTTCGTAGAAATGACGCAGTTTCTTGCGGCTGTCGCTACGGCCGAAACCGTCGGTGCCCAGGACTTTGAATTCCTTGGACGGTACCCACTGGCGGATCTGCTCAGCGAACAGCTTCATGTAGTCGGTGGACGCGATGACCGGACCTTTACGGCCGCTCAGGCATTCTTCGACGTAGCTCTGCTTAGGCTTCTGGCCTGGTTTCAGACGGTTGCTGCGCTCTACGGCCAGGCCGTCGCGACGCAGTTCGTTGAAGCTGGTGACGCTCCACACGTCGGCGCCAACGTTGAACTCTTCACGCAGGATCTTCGCCGCTTCACGCACTTCGCGCAGGATGGTGCCGGAGCCCATCAGCTGTACGTGGTGGGCCGCATCGCGGGTGTCTTCTTCGAGCAGGTACATGCCTTTCTTGATGCCTTCTTCGGCACCGGCCGGCATGGCTGGCTGCTGGTACGACTCGTTCATCACGGAGATGTAGTAGACGATGTCCTG
>NZ_JBIUWI010000179.1:594-1577 GCF_044743385.1 Pseudomonas sp. NPDC087639
GAGTTCGGGATGGTGGCAGCCAGCAAGTGGCTGTGACCGTCTTCGTGCTGCAGGCCTTCACCGTTCAGGGTGGTACGGCCGGCGGTGCCGCCGATCAGGAAACCACGGGTGCGGCTGTCGCCAGCGGCCCAGGCCAGGTCGCCAATACGCTGGAAACCGAACATAGAGTAGAAGATGTAGAACGGCAGCATCGGCTGGTTGTGGCTGGAATACGCAGTACCGGCAGCGATGAAGGAACTCATGGCGCCCGCTTCGTTGATGCCTTCTTCAAGGATCTGACCTTTCTGGTCTTCCTTGTAGAACATCACCTGGTCTTTATCGACTGGCTCGTAGAGTTGGCCGACGGACGAGTAGATGCCCAACTGACGGAACATGCCTTCCATACCGAAGGTACGGGCTTCGTCCGGGATGATCGGAACGATGCGCGGGCCGATTTCCTTGTCCTTGACCAGTTGCGCGAGGATCCGCACGAAGGCCATGGTGGTGGAAATTTCACGGTCGCCCGAACCATCGAGGATGGCCTTGAGGGTGTCCAGATCCGGCGTCGGCACGCTGAAGCTCTGCGCGCGGCGCTGAGGTACGAAACCGCCCAGTGCAGTGCGGCGCTCGCTCAGGTAGCGGGCTTCGGCGCTGTTTGGCTCTGGCTTGAAGAACGGCAGGTTCTCCAGCTCTTCGTCTTTTACCGGAATGTCGAAGCGATCGCGGAACAGCTTCAGGCTTTCAACATCGACTTTCTTGGTGTTGTGCGCGGTGTTCTTCGCTTCGCCGGCACCGGTGCCATAACCCTTGATGGTCTTGGCCAGGATGACGGTAGGTTGTTCTTTGTGGTTGACGCTTCGTGGTACGCCGCATAGACCTTGTACGGGTCGTGGCCGCCACGGTTGAGTTTCCAGATCTCGTCGTCGGACAGGTCTGCAACCATTGCCTTGAGTTCAGGCGTGGTGATGAAGTGCTCGCGAACGAACGCGCCGTCTTTGGCTGTG
>NZ_JBIUWI010000180.1:0-924 GCF_044743385.1 Pseudomonas sp. NPDC087639
AGGTAAATCAGCAGCACCGCAAGGCCTAGCACCATGATCAGTTCGCGAGCGTCCATGCCGTGCAGGATCGAATCCGATTTGGACGGACCGAAATACGCACGGTGGATCATGATCAGCGAGTAGACCGAACCGAACACCAGACCGGAGGTGGCAATCGCGGTGATCCAAGGCCAACTGGCGAACGAACCGATCAGGATCAGGAACTCGCCGACGAAGTTACCGGTGCCTGGCAAGCCCAGCGAAGCGGCTGCGAAGAACAGGCTGATCGCCGGCAGGTAAGCGATACGCGACCACAGACCGCCCATCTCACGCATGTCACGAGTGTGCAGACGCTCGTACAACTGACCGCTGAGGATAAACAGTGCTGCTGCCGACACACCGTGCGCGAGCATCTGGATCACGGCACCTTGCAGCGCCAGTTGGCTACCGGAGTAGATGCCGATCAGTACGAAGCCCATGTGGGAAACGGACGAGAAGGCGATCAGACGCTTGATATCGGTTTGTGCGAACGCCAGGAACGCACCGTAGAAGATCCCGATCAGACCGAGGGTCATGGCAATCGGCGCAAACTCGGCCGAAGCGTTCGGGAACAGCGGCAGGGCGAAACGCAGCAGGCCGTAGGCAGCGGTTTTCAGCAGGATACCGGCGAGGTCGACGGAACCAGCGGTCGGCGCCTGGGCGTGAGCGTCAGGCAACCAGGAGTGGAACGGTACGACGGGCAGCTTGACCGCGAAGGCGATGAAGAAGCCGAGCATCAGAATGTACTCGGTGGTCATCGACATCTTGGTTTTCAACAGGTCGGCGTAGTTGAAGGTAATCACGCCAGTGTTGTTGAAGTTGACCAGCACCAGACCGAGGATCGCCACCAGCATGATCAGGCCGGAAGCCTGAGTGAAGATGAAGAACTTTGTCGCTGCGTAGATC
>NZ_JBIUWI010000180.1:934-1561 GCF_044743385.1 Pseudomonas sp. NPDC087639
GAACAGGGCGAGGGCGAGGAACACGCCGACAACGCCGCCCAGGATCCACATCAGGTTCAAGTGGAAGAAGCCAACGTGACGTTGAATCTCTTTCCACGAGCACAGTACCGAGAGGATACCCAACAGACCGGTCAGCAGGATCATCAACAGCGACAGGCCGTCGAGGGCCAAGTGCACGCTGATGCCGAAACGCTCGATCCAGATGTGCTTGAACTCAAGCGCCCAGGTCGGATCGGCGCCAGGCGCCGGGGCAAATGAATAGTTGCCGGTCGCCCACAGCCAGAGGCCGATCGCGAGCAACAGGGACATGGTGATCAGCGCAATCCAGCGGGGGAGGGTAGCGCCGAAGCGCTCACCCATCCAGCACAGCAGGCCGCCGATGAAGGGGATCAGGATTAGCCAAGGCAGAATCATGACGGGCTCGTTTCCTTTCGCAAATTCGCAAGGTTCATATCAGACCGCTACCAGCACGATGGCGCCAATAACCAGCACGGCACCAGCAGCCATCGAAGCAGCGTACCAACGCAGTTGACCGGTCTCGGTGCGGCTCAGGGCAGTGTGACCACCCTTGGCCATACGCGGGATCAGACCGATGGTCTGGTCGAGCGGGTCTTTGCGCAGGATGTG
>NZ_JBIUWI010000181.1:0-1548 GCF_044743385.1 Pseudomonas sp. NPDC087639
TTTGGTGGCCGTCGATTATCAGTCGTTTCAGTTGGCTGAATGGACGACTGAGCAAACCCTCGTCAGTTATCGCTACGACGCTTATCAACACCTGATCGAAGCGTGTAACGCCGTTGGCGACAGCGAGCGTTACGACTACGACGATCAGCACGTCATCCTCCAGCGTCAGTTGACCGGTGGCGCGAGTTTCTTCTGGGAATGGGAACGCGCCGGCAAGGCTGCACGATGCGTGCGCCATTGGGCGTCGTTCTCGCAGATGGACACCCGCTACGTCTGGGATGACAACGGCAGCGTCGCGGTGCATTACGTCGATGGCACCGAAGAAACCTACGTCCACGACGACCGTGCGCGGCTGGTGCGCAAGGTCGAGGCCGACGGTGGCGAGCACCTCAAGGCCTACGATGACGCGGGGCGTTTGATCGCCGAGCAGGATCCGCTCGGCGCCGTCACCGAATACCGCTACGACGACGTCGGACGCCTGATCGCGCTGCTTCCACCGGACGATGAGCCAACGTCCTACGAGTACCGCAACGGTTTCCTGCACAGCCGCTCTCGCGGCGAGGCGGTGTGGACGTACCGGCGCAATGCCCAGGGTGATGTTACCGAAGCGGTTGATCCCGACGGTCAGGTCACGCATTACCACTACGATGCGCGTGGGCAGTTGCTGTCGATCCGCTATCCGGACACCAGTCGGCATGTGCTGGTCTGGAACGCTCTCGGCCAGTTGGTTGAAGAAACCCTGCCCGATGGCGGTGTGCGGCGCTTTTCCTACGATGCGCTGGGGCGACGGAGCACGACTCAGGACGAACACGGTGCGCTCACGCGTCAGCACTGGGACGCCGTGGGCCGTCTGGTGCAGACGACGTTTCCTACAGGCGCGACGCGCGCCTACAGCTACGGCGCTTACAACCAGGTCACCGCCGAACGCGACGAACTCGGCCGCATCACCCGTTACGAGTATGACGACGACCTGCATCTGGTCAGCCGCCGGATCAACCCCGACGGCACGCGGGTGCAGTACCGCTACGACCATGCGCAGTTGCTGCTGACGGAAATCGAAAACGAGTCCGGCGAAAAGTACCGACTGGACTACACGCCGACCGGACTGATCCGACAGGAAACCGGCTTCGACGGGCGGCGCACGAGCTACGCCTATGACCTCAATGGTCACCTGCTGGAAAAAACCGAGTTTGGCGACGACGGCTCGACGTTGGTCACCGGATACGAGCGCGATGCCGCCGGCCGCCTGCTGGTCAAAACCCTGCCCGACGGGATCAAGGTCGAATACCGCTATGACCGCCTCGGCCGACTGACCGGCGTCGACGACGGTCAGAAGCATCCCCTGGCCTTCGAATACGACCTGCAAGACCGCCTGATCACCGAGCACCAGGGCTGGGGCACTTTGCGTTACGCCTACGACGCCTGCGGCCAGCTCAAACGCATGCGCCTGCCGGACAACAGCAAACTCGATTACCACCACGCCAAGGGTGGTGCGCTCAGAGCCATCGACCTCAACGGCGCGTCACTGACCCGCCACGTCTATCAGTC
>NZ_JBIUWI010000182.1:0-1420 GCF_044743385.1 Pseudomonas sp. NPDC087639
CAAGGGCGAACACTACCTGCTTGAGGTCGACAAGCCGCTGGTGCTGCCGACCGGCGCCAAGGTGCGCTTCCTCGTGACCTCCGCTGACGTGATCCATTCCTGGTGGGTGCCGGCCTTCGCGGTCAAACGCGATGCGATTCCGGGGTTCGTCAACGAAGCCTGGACCCGTGTCGACAAACCCGGCATCTACCGTGGCCAGTGCGCCGAACTGTGCGGCAAGGATCACGGCTTCATGCCGATTGTGGTCGAGGTCAAGGAAAAGGCCGACTACGAAGCATGGCTGGCCGAACGCAAGGCCGAAGCCGCCCAGCTCAAAGAGCTGACCAGCAAGGAATGGACCCTCGACGAGCTCAAAGAGCGCGGCGACAAGGTCTATCACACCGCTTGCGTCGCCTGTCACCAAGCCGAAGGCCAGGGCCTGCCGCCGATGTTCCCGGCGCTCAAGGGCTCGAAAATCGCCACCGGACCGATCAAGGATCACCTGAACATTGTCCTCCACGGCAAGCCCGGCACCGCCATGGCGGCGTTCGGCAAACAGTTGTCGGAAGTCGATATCGCAGCGGTCGTGACCTATGAACGTAACGCCTGGGGCAACAACAAGGGCGACATGGTCACGCCAAAAGAAGTGCTGGAGCTGAAACAGGCGGAAAGCAAATGAGCCGGTCTATTGCGTACTTCGTGAACCAGTCGGGGCTCCGTGCCCCGGCCTGCCCAGCCCACTCACTTGAAGGAGACCGGCCATGAGCGCTGTCATCGATGACCACGGTCATGCCGACCACGCCCACGGCCCCGCCAAAGGTCTGATGCGCTGGGTGCTGACCACCAACCACAAGGACATCGGCACGCTGTACCTGTGGTTTGCGTTCTGCATGTTCCTGCTCGGCGGCTCGTTCGCCATGGTGATCCGCGCCGAGTTGTTCCAGCCCGGTTTGCAGATCGTCGAGCCGGCGTTCTTCAACCAGATGACCACCATGCATGGTCTGGTGATGGTCTTCGGCGCGGTGATGCCGGCGTTCGTCGGCCTCGCCAACTGGATGATCCCGTTGATGATCGGCGCGCCGGACATGGCCCTGCCGCGCATGAACAACTTCAGCTTCTGGCTGCTGCCGGCGGCGTTCCTGCTGTTGGTCTCGACCCTGTTCAGCCCCGGTGGCGGGCCGAATTTCGGCTGGACGTTCTACGCGCCGTTGTCGACGACTTATGCGCCGGAAAGCGTGACGTTCTTCATCTTCGCCATCCACTTGATGGGGATCAGTTCGATCATGGGCGCGATCAACGTGGTCGCGACCATCCTCAACCTGCGCGCCCCCGGCATGACGTTGATGAAAATGCCGCTGTTCGTCTGGACCTGGCTGATCACCGCGTTCCTGCTGATAGCGGTGATGCCGGTGCTGGCCGGGTGCGTGACGATGATGCTGAT
>NZ_JBIUWI010000183.1:0-1389 GCF_044743385.1 Pseudomonas sp. NPDC087639
CGTATTGGTTACTGTTGTTGGTGCCAAGCAAGCCGATACGGGCAAGGGCTTCTTCCCTCTGTCCGTTCACTACCAGGAAAAGACTTACGCTGCCGGTAAGATCCCTGGCGGTTTTTTCAAGCGTGAAGGCCGTCCTTCCGAGAAAGAAACCCTGACTTCCCGACTGATCGACCGTCCGATCCGTCCGCTGTTCCCAGAAGGCTTCATGAACGAAGTGCAGGTTGTCTGCACCGTCGTTTCCACCAGCAAGAAGACCGATCCGGACATCGCTGCGATGATCGGTACCTCGGCAGCCCTGGCCATCTCGGGTATCCCGTTCGACGGCCCGATCGGCGCCGCTCGTGTCGCTTTCCACGAAAGCACCGGCTACCTGCTGAACCCGACTTACGAGCAGCAAGCTGCTTCGAGCCTGGACATGGTCGTTGCCGGTACTTCCGACGCTGTGCTGATGGTTGAATCGGAAGCCAAAGAGCTGACCGAAGACCAGATGCTGGGCGCGGTACTGTTTGCTCACGACGAGTTCCAGGTTGTGATCAACGCCGTTAAAGAACTGGCTGCTGAAGCTGCCAAGCCAACCTGGACCTGGGCTCCTGCGCCAGAAGCTACCGAACTGCTGAACGCAATCCGTTCCGAGTTCGGCGAAGCGATCTCCCAGGCTTACACCATCACCATCAAGGCCGACCGTTACGCTCGCCTGGGTGAGCTGAAGGATCAGGTGGTTGCCAAGCTGTCCGGTGAAGAAGGCCAGCCTTCGTCCAGCGAAGTCAAAGCTGCATTCGGCGAAATCGAATACCGCACCGTTCGCGAAAACATCGTAAACGGCAAGCCACGTATCGACGGCCGCGACACCCGCACCGTACGTCCGCTGAACATTGAAGTCGGCGTTCTGCCGAAGACCCACGGTTCGGCCCTGTTCACCCGTGGTGAAACCCAGGCTCTGGTAGTTGCGACCCTCGGCACCGCCCGCGACGCACAGCTGCTGGACACCCTGGAAGGCGAGAAAAAAGACCCGTTCATGCTGCACTACAACTTCCCTCCGTTCTCGGTGGGCGAGTGTGGTCGCATGGGTGGTGCTGGTCGCCGCGAAATCGGTCACGGCCGTCTGGCCCGTCGTTCGGTTTCTGCCATGCTGCCGGCTGCTGACGTGTTCCCGTACACCATCCGCGTTGTGTCGGAAATCACCGAATCCAACGGTTCGAGCTCGATGGCTTCCGTTTGCGGCGCTTCCCTGGCCCTGATGGACGCTGGTGTGCCGATGAAGGCGCCGGTTGCCGGTATCGCCATGGGTCTGGTTAAGGAAGGCGACAAGTTCGCAGTCCTGACCGACATCCTGGGTGACGAAGACGAGTTGGGCGACGTGGAGTTGAGGGTTGCCGGTAGCGCCTGGGG
>NZ_JBIUWI010000184.1:0-1308 GCF_044743385.1 Pseudomonas sp. NPDC087639
CTGGCAGGTTCAAAGGCGCAGGTAGCGACTAGTAGACGCGGCCAGCCAGATCGTAGTGAGAACCGTGGCAAGGGCAGAAATAACCGCCTACCCAGTCTTTACCCAGATCCGCAGGTGCCACTTCGGGACGGAAGGTCGGTGAGCAACCCAAGTGCGTGCAGATCCCGATCAGCAGCAGAATTTCCGGCTTGATCGATCGCACTTCAGGGTCGACATAGGTGGGTTGCGTGGAGTTTTTGGAGGTTGGATCAGAGAGCTGGCCCTCGATCTTCTTGAGATTCCCCAGGATTTCCTCAGTACGGCGGACAATGAACACCGGCTGGCCGCGCCACTCAGCAATCATCTGCTGTCCTGGCTCGATTTTGCTGACATTCACTTTCACCGGTGCACCTGCGGCTTTCGCCTTGGCACTGGGAAACCTTGACCCCTCGACCGGGACCGCAGCCCCCACCGCTCCTGCAGCACCCACCACGGATGTGGCTGCTACCAAGAAGCGACGCCGGCCTGCATTCACGCCGTCATTGCTCATTCAGTCCTCTCCCATCAGCTTTGTGGCCTGTTAAATCAGGCATCTACTAAATAAATCAATGTAACTTATAAAAATTTTGCCGAGATGGTAATGAAAAGCCCCAATTCTGACAAGGGAATTACCCGGAGCTCTCACCCTCAAGCCTTGCAGTATAGGGGGTCTACGGAAGTGGCAAGTTGTCGCAGCGCAATTCTTTTGATAAATCGCAGGCATAAAAAAACGCCCGGTTCCGTGAGGAATCGGGCGTTCTTTTTGAACGTGGAAGCGGAATTAACGCTTCGAGTACTGCGGACGCTTACGCGCTTTACGCAGACCAACTTTCTTACGTTCAACTTCACGGGCGTCGCGAGTAACGAAGCCAGCTTTGCTCAGAGCGCCACGCAGGGTTTCGTCGTAGTCCATCAGAGCGCGAGTGATGCCGTGGCGGATTGCGCCAGCTTGACCACTTACACCACCGCCGATCACGGTGACGTAGATGTCGAACTTCTCGACAGTCTCAGTCAGCTCCAGCGGCTGACGAACTACCATGCGGGCAGTTTCGCGGCCGAAGAAGTTTTCCAGCGAACGGTTGTTGATGGAGATATTACCAGTACCCGGACGCAGGAAAACGCGTGCGGTTGCGGTCTTGCGACGGCCAGTGCCGTAATTTTGAGTCGCCGACATAATGTACTATTCCGTTAAAACTTCAGTTCTTGGGGCTGCTGAGCAGTATGTGGGTGTGCAGCGCCCGCATAGACTTTCAGCTTACGGTACATGACGCGACCCAGTGGGTTTTTAGG
>NZ_JBIUWI010000185.1:0-1304 GCF_044743385.1 Pseudomonas sp. NPDC087639
GCGTGGCGCACGACCCAGGACGAAATTTGAAACCATACTGGCGACGCCCGGGTGGCCGATGCCAAGCCGCAGGCGGTAGAAAGTATTCTGATTACCCAGTTGCGCGATGATGTCGCGCAACCCGTTGTGACCGCCATGGCCGCCGCCCTGCTTGAGCTTGGCAACGCCCGGAGGCAGATCGAGTTCGTCGTGCGCCACCAGGATTTCTTCAGGCTTGATGCGGAAGAAACCTGCGAGTGCCGCCACGGCCTGGCCGCTGCGGTTCATGTAGGTGGTGGGAATCAGCAGGCGAACATCCTGACCCTGGTGCGAATAGCGCCCGGTCAGGCCGAAATATTTGCGATCGGCCACAAGATTCACATTCTGTGCGTGGGCGATGCGCTCAACAAAAAGGGCCCCTGCGTTATGCCGGGTCTGTTCGTATTCGGCGCCTGGATTTCCCAGGCCAACGATCAGTTTGATGGCAGTCACGATAGGGGCCCTTCCTTGGAGTGGTGGATAACATCGCCGCGATCAGGGGAAGCGGCGAAAGTGGACGAAAATTGCTCATTTACCATGAATGTAAACTCCGCGTTCTCGCCCGCTTTCTCGCTACGTTCCAGTCCGCGATGTTACCTGCTCACTCAGGCGTTACAGAGTGAATTACTCTGCTGCGCCTTCTTCGGTAGCTTCTGGAGCAACACGTGGAGCGTGGACGTTGGCAACAGCCTTGTCATCGCCGTGTGCCAGAGCAACGAACTCAACACCTTTAGGAGCTTTGAGGTCCGACAGGTGAATGATGGTGCCGATTTCTGCTTTCGACAGGTCGACTTCGATGAACTCAGGCAGATCTTTCGGCAGGCAGGTCACTTCGATTTCCGAAGTAACGTGCGAGATTTCGCCGCCTTTCTTCACTGGAGCTTCTTCACCAACAAAGTGTACAGGCACGATAGCGGTCAGTTTCTGACCTGCTACAACGCGTACGAAGTCAGCGTGCAGAACGTGGCCTTTCGACGGGTGACGTTGCAGAGCTTTGATGATGACGTTCTGCTTGGTGCCACCAACGTTCAGCTCGATGATGTGGCTGTAAGCCGCTTCGTTTTCGAGCAGTTTGGCAACTTCTTTGGCCAGCATGCTGATGGATTCAGGGGCTTTTTCGCCACCGTAAACAACAGCTGGAACCAGAGCGGCGAGACGACGCAGGCGGCGGCTCGCACCTTTCCCCAGGTCGGAACGCACTTCAGCATTCAGAGAAAATCGTTCATTTTGTATCTCCAAAATAGCCATGACCGAGCGGCGTTTGCGACCAGCGCCTAACACGGTAT
>NZ_JBIUWI010000186.1:0-1303 GCF_044743385.1 Pseudomonas sp. NPDC087639
AACGTTCCCAGCACGCCAACAAAGACACCGCCATGAAAATGCTGCGGGCCAAGTTGTACGAGCAGGAAATGCAGAAACGCAACGCCGCGTCCCAGGCGCTGGAAGACACCAAGTCCGATATCGGCTGGGGTCACCAGATCCGCTCCTACGTGCTTGATGCCTCGCGCATCAAGGATTTGCGGACCAACATCGAACGCAGCGACTGCGACAAGGTGCTCGATGGCGACATCGATGAATACCTGGAAGCCAGCCTGAAATCGGGGCTGTAAAGCCGTCAGCCCGACCTTAAGTCCCCCGTCAGTGGCGGGGGCAACGAACCTGTGATGGAAAATTTAAAGACATGAGCGACCAACAACTCGATCCGCAAGCCCTGCAACAGGAAGAAAACTCCCTGATCGCCCTGCGCAAGGAAAAGCTTGCTGCCGAGCGCGCCAAGGGCAACGCCTTCCCGAACGACTTCCGCCGTGAAAACTACTGCGAAGAACTGCAGAAGAAATACGCGGACAAGACCAAGGAAGAGCTGGCAGAGGCTGCAATCCCGGTCAAGGTTGCCGGTCGTATCATGCTCAACCGTGGCTCGTTCATGGTGATTCAGGACATGACCGGTCGCATTCAGGTCTACGTCAACCGTAAAACCCTGTCCGAAGAAACTCTGGGCGCGGTGAAAACCTGGGACATGGGCGACATTATTGCCGCCGTTGGCACCCTGGCCCGTTCCGGCAAGGGCGACCTGTACGTTGAAATGACCGACGTGCGCCTGCTGACCAAGTCGCTGCGTCCACTGCCGGACAAGCACCACGGCCTGACCGACACCGAACAGCGCTACCGTCAGCGTTACGTTGACTTGATCGTCAACGAAGAAGTGCGCCAGACCTTCCGCGTGCGTTCGCAAGTGATCGCACACATCCGCAGCTTCCTGATGAAGCGCGACTTCCTCGAAGTCGAAACGCCGATGCTGCAGACCATTCCTGGCGGCGCCGCGGCCAAGCCGTTTGAAACCCACCACAACGCGCTGGACATGGAAATGTTCCTGCGTATCGCGCCAGAGCTGTACCTCAAGCGCCTGGTGGTTGGCGGCTTCGAAAAAGTGTTCGAGATCAACCGTAACTTCCGTAACGAAGGCGTTTCGACTCGTCACAACCCTGAATTCACCATGTTGGAGTTCTACCAGGCGTACGCCGACTACGAAGACAACATGGACCTGACCGAAGAACTGTTCCGTGAACTGGCGCAGCTGGTGCTGGGCCGCACCGACGTGCCGTACGGCGACACGGTGTGCCCCTTCGGTGAGCCGTTCGTGCGT
>NZ_JBIUWI010000187.1:0-1285 GCF_044743385.1 Pseudomonas sp. NPDC087639
CCCAACGTCTACTACTACTTCAAGTCCAAGGAAAACCTCTACCGCGAGGTGCTTGAAAGCATCATCGTGCCGATCCTGCAGGCCTCGACGCCGTTCAACCCGGACGGCGTGCCGAGCGAAGTGCTCAGCGGTTACATCCGCTCGAAGATCCGCATCTCCCGCGACCTGCCCTTCGCCTCCAAGGTGTTCGCCAGCGAAATCATGCACGGCGCCCCGCACCTGAGCGCTGATCTGGTCGAGCAACTCAACGCTCAGGCCAAGCACAACATCGACTGCATCCAGACTTGGATCGACCGCGGCCAGATCGCCCCGATCGACCCCAACCACCTGATGTTCAGCATCTGGGCCGCAACCCAGACCTACGCCGACTTCGACTGGCAGATCTCTGCGGTCACCGGCAAGGACAAGCTGGACGAGGCGGATTACGAGGCTGCTGCGCAGACGATTATTCGGTTGGTTCTCAAAGGTTGCGAGCCGGATTGAGACACCGCAGTGACGCGATCACGATCAGGCTCACTCCTACATTTGGAACGCGTTCCCTTGTAGGAGTGAGCCTGCTCGCGATAGCGGTTATTCAATCACCGCAGATTTAAGCCGCCACCCCCGCATCCGCCTTCAGATCCAGCGCTTCCACCGCTTTGATCGCCACCTGCTCATCAATATCCGACAGATCGCCGCTAATCCCGATCGCCCCCAGCACATTCCCCGCCTGATCGCGGATCAACACACCGCCCGGTGCCGGCACGACGCTGCCCTGCCCCATGCTGTTGAGAGCGGCGATGAAGGCCGGGCGTTGTTGGGCGTCCAGTGCCAGCAGGCGTGAGCCCTTGCCCAAGGCGATGGCGCCCCACGCTTTGCCTATGGCGATTTGCGGGCGTAGCAGGCTGGCGCCGTCTTCGCGTTGCAGGGTGATCAGGTGGCCGCCGGTATCGAGTACCGCGATGGTCAGCGGCGCTGCGGAGATGGCCCGCCCTGCGCTGATGGCTTCGTTGACCAGGTTGACTGCGACTTTCAAGGTTAAAGCGCTCATGGTGCTGTCCTCATTTTGTTATTGGGAAAGTCGTGAGACTGCGCGTTTGTGCCGCAGTCCGATGCAACAAATAGAACACAATGAGTTATTTTTTTGTATACAATAATTATCGAAAAGCGCCGCACGCGACGAAAAGCCACAGTAGAAAAGGCTTCCGACAAATGAAACAGCCGCTTGAGAAAATGGATTGACCTGCGCCGTCCGCCGTGAATACACTCTGCGCAAAGCCACTTGTATACAATTACAAAACGTAAA
>NZ_JBIUWI010000188.1:0-1259 GCF_044743385.1 Pseudomonas sp. NPDC087639
TGATCTGGCTTAATGATTCTGGACACCCCTAAAGGGCGGTAATCTACGCCCAGCGACGAGGTGTGATATGACCAGACGATATTTTTCGACAGATTTCAAACGGGATGCGGCTTGCCTGGTTTTGGATAAAGACTATTCGGTGAGTGAAGCCTGCGAAGCAATGGGTGTGGGCCCTACAGCTCTGCGCCGCTGGGTTGAGCAGTTGCGCGCGGAGCGCAGCGGCAAGACACCTGAGAAGTCCAAAGCCATGACCGTTGACCAACAACGCATCCAGGAACTGGAAGCAACAATTCGACGGATTGAGCGCGAGAAGGAAATTTTAAAAAAGGCTACAGCTCTCTTGATGTCGGATTCCCTCGATCGGTAAGGCTGGTTGAGGAGTTAAGCGAGCAGTATTCAAGATCCGAGTTGTGCGGCGTATTTGGAATCAATCGCAGCAGTTATTACGAACGTTTGAAACAGCGGGCAAAGGCGGATAACGAGCGTAATCGCCTAAAGATCAAAGCTGCTGAATTACATGAGCAAAGTCGCGGCTCAATGGGCGCGCGCGGTCTGTCAAAGGCGCTGTGTAACGAAAAAGAGTCGGTAGGTCGTTACATGGCTCGTAGCCTGATGCGCGAGCTTGGGTTGAAGAGCCAGCAACGGCGCAGGCATCGTTACAAACCCAGCGGTGCGGAGGCGCAATACGCCCCCAATCATTTGGAGCGAAAGTTCAACGTCGAGGCACCCAATCAAGTGTGGTGTGGCGACGTGACTTACATTTGGGCCGGTACTTACTGGGTTTATCTGGCTGCTGTGCTTGATCTGCATGCCCGGCGCATCGTCGGCTGGGCGATGTCCAAAAGCCCGGATTCTGTGCTGACCTGTCGAGCGTTAAAGATGGCTTTCGAGTCGCGAGGACGCCCTGAAAACTTGATGTTTCATTCGGATCAGGGTTGCCATTACAGCAGCAAAATGTTCCGTGAAACGCTGGCGGACATGCGCATAAAACAAAGCATGAGTCGACGAGGAAACTGCTGGGATAACGCCCCGATGGAACGTTTCTTTGGCAGCTTGAAATCTGAATGGATACCCAAGGCTGGCTACCGAAACGAAGACGAGGCCAGTACCGATGTGTTGCGCTACCTGACCCATTATTACAATCGGATCAGGCTGCACAGTTACAACGGCTATCGAACTCCGGTAGCCATGGAAGCCTTGGCAGCATGAGAAATGACCTTAACCCTATAACCGTGTCCAGTATCGTTTGACCAGATCAA
>NZ_JBIUWI010000189.1:0-654 GCF_044743385.1 Pseudomonas sp. NPDC087639
CGGCCCAAAACGAACGCCGAGACGGCTGCGGCGAGCACCAGCAACGCGGCGAGATCGACCACCAGCAGGTACCGGCCGAACAGGCTGATGCCCACGGCTTTCGCGTCTACGGTGGTGTGGCCGATGGCCTGGCCGCTCTGGTGAGCGAACAGCACATACAGCAGTTCGGCCAGCAGCAGGGCGGCGAGAATCACCGGCCCTGCCCAGATACCGGGCTTGAGCCAGACGCGTTCCTGCTGAACGGCGGCTGGGCCCAGGTTGAGCATCATCACCACGAACACGAACAGCACCATGATGGCGCCGGCGTAGGCGATCACTTCCAGCACGCCGGCGAACGGTGCGCCGAGTGCGAAGAAGGTCATGGCCACGGCGATCAACGAGATGATCAGGTAGAGCAGGGCGTGCACAGGGTTGGTGTTGGTGACCACGCGTAGCGTGGACACAACAGCGATACCCGATGCGAAATAGAAAGCGAATTCCATCGTTCTTCCTTAAGGCAGCAAGCTCTTCACGTTGATCGGTTCGGCTTCGTTCTGCGCAGCGCCTTTCGGCTTGCCAGCGATTGCCATACCTGCAACACGATAGAAGTTGTAATCAGGGTTTTTGCCGGGGCCGGAGATCAACAGATCTTCTTTCTCGTACACCAGGTCCTGA
>NZ_JBIUWI010000189.1:664-1240 GCF_044743385.1 Pseudomonas sp. NPDC087639
AGCGACCGTCTTCGGTTTCAGCTTTCTGCAGCGAGATGCAACCCACCGGGCAAGCCACGGCGCACAGGTTGCAGGCTACGCAACGCTCTTCGCCATCGGGGTCGCGGGTCAGGACGATACGACCACGGTAGCGTGGTGGCAGGTAGACCGCTTCTTCCGGGTATTGCAGGGTGTCGCGCTTGCGGAAGCCATGGCCAAAGACCATGACCAGGCTGCGCAACTGGGTACCAGTACCCTTAACGATGTCGCCAATATATTTGAACATGGGTCAAATCCTCACTGAACCGCAACCGCGGGCGTGTTCCACAACACAACCGCAGCGGTTATCAGCAAATTGATCAGGGTCAGTGGCAGGCAGAATTTCCAGCTGAAATCCATCACCTGGTCATAACGCGGACGCGGGATGGAAGCGCGCAGCAGAATGAACAGCATGATGAAGAACGCGGTCTTCAGTGCGAACCACAGGAACGACAGTTGCGGCAGGATGCCGAACGGACCGTGCCAGCCACCGAAGAACAGGGTGACCAGCAGCGCCGAAATCAAGATGATGCCGATGTATTCACCGACGAAGAACAT
>NZ_JBIUWI010000190.1:0-1237 GCF_044743385.1 Pseudomonas sp. NPDC087639
TGGCTTCGGGATCATCCGCAAAAGGCAGCAAGGTCGCGTCTTCAAACTCCGACTTGCGCTTGGGGCTGAACACCCACAGCGCCAGACCGATGAAGGCCACCATCACGACAACGGTGCCCAGGCCACGAATCATCCCGATATCCATCTAATTCACCGTTTGCTTTTGATGATGGTGCCCAGGCCTTGCAGGTAGGCCACCAGCGCGTCCATTTCGGTTTTGCCCTTCACGGCATCTTTGGCACCGGCGATGTCTTCGTCGGTGTAAGGGACGCCAAGCGTGCGCAACACTTCCATTTTCTTGGCCGTGTCTTTGCCGTCGAGCTTGTTTTCCACGAGGAACGGGTAAGCCGGCATTTTCGACTCTGGGACGACGTTGCGCGGGTTGTACAAGTGCGCACGTTGCCAGTCATCGGAGTAACGACCGCCCACACGGGCCAGGTCCGGACCGGTACGTTTGGAGCCCCACAGGAATGGGTGATCCCAGACGCTTTCACCAGCGACGGAGTAGTGGCCATAGCGTTCGGTTTCAGCGCGGAACGGACGGATCATCTGCGAGTGGCAGCCGACACAGCCGTTGGCGATGTAAACGTCGCGGCCTTCCAGTTCCAGCGCCGAACGCGGCTTCATGCCTTCGACCGGCTTGTTGGTGACGTCCTGGAAAAACAGCGGAACGATTTGGGTCAGGCCGCCAACGCTGACAGCGATGACCATGAAGAAGGCCAGCAGGCCAATATTCTTCTCGACAGCTTCATGCTTCATCAGTGAGCTCCAACGACAGCGATCTGGGCAGCGGCTTCGGCTTCAGCCGGGTTCGAGGCGCGCACGGTGCGCCAGACGTTGTACGCCATCAGGAACATGCCGCTGGCGAAGAACGCACCGCCCAGTGCACGGACGATGTAGCCCGGGTGGCTGGCTTGCAGCGCTTCAACGAACGAGTAGGTGAGGGTGCCGTCGTCGTTGATTGCACGCCACATCAGGCCTTGGGTGATGCCGTTGACCCACATCGAAGCGATGTAGAGCACGGTGCCGATGGTCGCGAGCCAGAAGTGCGCGTTGATCAGGCCGGTGCTGTGCATCTGCGCGCGACCGAACAGGCGCGGGATCATGTGGTAGATCGCGCCGATCGAGATCATCGCCACCCAGCCCAGAGCGCCGGCGTGTACGTGGCCGATGGTCCAGTCGGTGTAGTGGGAGAGGGCGTTGACAGTCTTGATCGCCATCATCGGACCTTCGAAGG
>NZ_JBIUWI010000191.1:0-1200 GCF_044743385.1 Pseudomonas sp. NPDC087639
GGAAATTCGGCCCCTGTCCGCTCCCGAAGCCGCAGGCCAGGAAGTGTTGCAGGATGCTTCCCCACTCTTCAACCTGCTCAGCGAACTGCACCTGAGCGAATTCGAGTCGCAGCACCTGTTGCGCCAGATCAGCGAGCGCGACCGGGCCATCGCCGCGTTCCTGAAATCCCAGAACAAACGCATCGACCTGCTGAGCCAGGTGGTCGCGCTGACCGTGCTCGGCCATATCGGCGAACCGCAACCGGTGATCATCTCCGAAGGCGGGATCGACTTTCAGTATCCGACGCCAATCGCTACCGACGCGCATCTGTCGGTGAAACTGGTGCTGATGCCGCAAGCGCTGGGCCTGCTGTTACGCGCACGCGTCACCCATTGCGACCGCAAGGGCGACGGCTATGACGTCGGCACCGAGTTCGAACACCTGACCGATGCCCAACGCCAACTGCTCGCTCGTTATATCTTGCAGAAGCAGGCCCAGGAACGACGTCTGGCCCGCGAACAGAACGAATCAGGCATTTAAATTAAGGAAGAACCGTGACCCTCATCTACGGCCACCGCGGCGCCAAGGGCGAAGCACCGGAAAATACCCTGAGCAGTTTTCAGGAATGTCTCAAGCACGGCGTGCGCCGCTGCGAACTGGACTTGCACCTGTCCAAGGACGGCGAGTTGATGGTCATCCATGACCCGACCCTGAAACGCACCACCGAGCGTCGCGGCAAAGTCGTCGAGCACAGCGCCGCCGAACTGGTGACGTACGACGCGCGCAAGGGTGGCCCGGGCTGGATCAAGCCGTGCCCGATTCCGACGCTGGAGGAGCTGTTCGAAAAGTGTGATTTCGAGCACTGGCAGCTTGAAGTGAAAAGCGCTTCACGCACCCGCGCCGCAACCACGGTGCTGGCAATTCGTGAAATGGCTCAGCGCCACGGCCTGCTGGACAAGGTGACGATCACCTCGAGTTCGCGCGAAGTACTGAAAGCTGCGCTGGATCTGGTGCCGGACGTGTCACGCGGACTGGTAGCCGAGTACGCCTGGCTCGACCCGTTGAAGGTCGCCCAGAGCTATGGCTGTGAGATTCTTGCGTTGAACTGGACGCTGTGTACGCCGGAACGCCTGCAAAAGGCGCAGCGTCAGGGGCTGCATGTGTCGGTGTGGACCGTCAACGAGCCTGCGCTGATGCGCAGACTCGCCGACTTCGGCGTT
>NZ_JBIUWI010000192.1:0-1178 GCF_044743385.1 Pseudomonas sp. NPDC087639
TCACATCCTGGGGCTGAAGCCGGTCCCAAGGGTATGGCTGTTCGCCATTTAAAGTGGTACGCGAGCTGGGTTTAGAACGTCGTGAGACAGTTCGGAACCTTCAACCTTGCCGCCCAGTTGCTCGGCCATGGTCTGCATGCCGTAGCAGATACCGAAGACCGGCACACCCAGGTCAAACACGGCCTGCGGGCAGCGCGGGCTGTTGGCTTCGTGCACGGACTCGGGGCCGCCGGCGAGGATGACGCCTTTAGGCGCGAATTCGCGGATCGCATCTTCGTCCATGTCGAACGGGTGCAGTTCGCAGTACACACCGATCTCGCGCACGCGGCGGGCGATCAGTTGGGTGTACTGGGAACCGAAGTCGAGGATCAGGATGCGGTGAGCGTGAATATCGAGGGCCATGATTCAGTCTCGTCTAAGTCATTCAGAAACAGTCGTGATTCAGAAACAACTCGGGGCTGAATAAAACAGCCCCGGTTGCTTAGCTTGTTGCTTGAAGGCTCAACCTACGCGGTAGTTTGGCGCTTCTTTGGTGATCTGCACGTCGTGAACGTGGGACTCGGCCATGCCAGCGCCGGTGATCCGCACGAACTCAGGCTTGGTGCGCATTTCTTCGATGTCGGCGCTGCCGGTGTAGCCCATCGAGGAACGCAGGCCGCCCATCAACTGGTGAATGATCGCGCTCAGGGTGCCTTTGTACGGCACACGGCCTTCGATGCCTTCCGGAACGAGTTTCTCGGCGCCTGCCGAGGAGTCCTGGAAGTAACGGTCGGAAGAGCCTTGAGCCTGGGACATGGCGCCCAGCGACCCCATACCGCGATAAGCCTTGTACGAACGGCCCTGGAACAGTTCGATCTCGCCCGGCGCTTCTTCAGTACCGGCGAACATCGAGCCCATCATGACGCAGGAAGCACCGGCAACGATGGCCTTGGACAGGTCACCGGAGAAACGGATGCCGCCGTCGGCGATCAACGGTACGCCGGTGCCTTCAAGGGCAGCAGCAACGTTGGCGATGGCACTGATTTGCGGGACGCCGACACCGGCGACGATGCGGGTGGTGAAGATCTCGCAAGTCCCCGTAGCGAGATAGACCGCAGCGGCGGCGGCTTCGGGCGGGGCCTTGGCGGCTGGGGGGGGGGGGGGGGGGGCGCCGTGCGGCTGGGGGGGGGGGGGGGTGT
>NZ_JBIUWI010000193.1:0-1166 GCF_044743385.1 Pseudomonas sp. NPDC087639
CATCTACCAGCACCTGTGCCAGATCTTCGTCGACTTCCAGCTCGTCGATGAAGTTGCGCAGGATGTCGCCGGTTTCTGCTTGCTGCTTAGCCTGGATGTCCGATTCGGTCATCACGTTCAGGGTCCAGCCAGTCAACTGGCTTGCCAGACGCACGTTCTGACCACCACGACCGATGGCCTGAGCCAGATTGTCTGCGCCAACGGCGATGTCCATGGCGTGGGCATCTTCGTCAACGATAATTGCCGCAACCTCGGCCGGGGACATGGCGTTGATTACGAACTGAGCCGGGTTGTCGTCCCACAGGACGATATCAACACGCTCACCGCCCAACTCACCCGACACTGCCTGGACGCGCGAACCGCGCATACCGATGCAAGCGCCCTGCGGGTCAATGCGTTTGTCCTTCGAGCGAACGGCGATCTTGGCGCGCGAACCCGGATCACGGGACGCAGCCATTACTTCGATCAGGCCTTCGGCAATTTCCGGCACTTCGATGCGGAACAGCTCGATCAGCATTTCCGGCGCGGTACGCGACAGGATCAGCTGCGGGCCGCGGTTCTCAGTGCGGATTTCCTTGAGCAGCGCACGCAGACGCACGCCGACACGGAAGGTTTCGCGAGAGATGATGTCTTCACGGGCCAGCAACGCTTCAGCGTTATTGCCCAGATCGACGATCACGTTGTCGCGGGTCACTTTCTTCACGGTGCCGGAGATGATTTCTCCCAGGCGCTCGCGATAGGCGTCAACCACTTGAGCGCGCTCGGCTTCACGCACTTTCTGCACGATGACTTGCTTGGCAGTCTGCGCAGCAATGCGGCCGAACTCGATAGAATCGATTTTTTCTTCAACGACGTCGCCAACCTTGGCACCAGGATGCGTTTCGGCAACCTTGGTTGGCCAGGTTTCGATAGCCGGATCGTCGAGATCATTCTCTTCGACGACCGTCCAGCGACGGAAAGTTTCGTAAGAACCGGTGTGGCGGTTAATTTCCACACGCAGGTCAACTTCGTCTTCAAAACGCTTTTTGGTAGCAGTGGCCAGGGCCAACTCCAGCGCTTCAAAAATTACGCTTGCCGGTACGCCCTTTTCATTGGATACCGACTCAACAACCAGCAGTACTTCTTTGCTCATCGTACGCCTCGCCTTTCGCAAGCCATTGGATCCG
>NZ_JBIUWI010000194.1:0-1160 GCF_044743385.1 Pseudomonas sp. NPDC087639
GATTCGGGGCCTGCACAACCTCAGCCAGCGTCCTATGGCCATCACCGGTCCGGTCGTTATCCGTCCGAGGATGTACCTGGCACTGTCCTACGATCACCGTCTGATCGATGGCAAAGAAGCTGTGACCTTCCTGGTGACCATCAAGAACCTGCTGGAAGATCCGGCTCGTCTGTTGCTGGATATCTGATAGAAGCAGTCGCGGGTTTCAAGTTTCAAGCTGCAGGAAAGGGCAGCTTGGCTTGGAGCGCGCGGCTTGAAGCTTTTCGCTAAA
Organism: Pseudomonas sp. NPDC087639; assembly: GCF_044743385.1. Taxonomy (NCBI): domain Bacteria; kingdom Pseudomonadati; phylum Pseudomonadota; class Gammaproteobacteria; order Pseudomonadales; family Pseudomonadaceae; genus Pseudomonas; species Pseudomonas sp. NPDC087639. The sequence goes on from NZ_JBIUWI010000194.1 coordinate 272, forward strand.
GAGGAATTTTTGAATGTCGCAGAAATTTGACGTAGTAGTGATCGGTGCTGGCCCTGGCGGCTACGTAGCAGCCATCAAGGCCGCGCAGCTGGGTCTGACCACTGCCTGCATCGAGAAGTACACCGACGCCGAAGGCAAGCAAGCCCTGGGCGGCACCTGCCTGAACGTCGGCTGCATTCCTTCCAAGGCGCTGCTGGACAGCTCCTGGAAATACAAGGAATCGAAAGAAAGCTTCAACGTTCACGGTATCTCGACCGGCGAAGTCAAAATGGACGTTGCGGCGATGATTGGCCGCAAGGCTGGCATCGTCAAGAACCTGACCGGCGGCGTTGCCACCCTGTTCAAGGCCAACGGCGTTACTTCGATCCAGGGCCACGGCAAACTGCTGGCTGGCAAGAAAGTCGAAGTCACCAAGCCAGACGGTTCGGTTGAAGTCATCGAAGCTGAAAACGTCATCCTGGCTCCAGGTTCGCGTCCTATCGACATTCCACCGGCTCCGGTTGATCAGAAAGTCATCGTCGATTCGACTGGCGCACTGGAATTCCAAGCCGTACCTAAGCGTCTGGGCGTGATCGGCGCTGGCGTGATCGGTCTGGAACTGGGTTCGGTGTGGTCGCGTCTGGGTTCTGAAGTAGTTGTCCTGGAAGCTCTGGACACTTTCCTGATGGCAGCGGACACCGCTGTTTCCAAGGAAGCGCTGAAAACCCTGACCAAACAGGGTCTGGACATCAAGCTGGGCGCTCGCGTCACCGGTTCGAAAGTGAACGGCGACGAAGTCGTTGTCAGCTACACCGATGCCAACGGCGAACAGACCATCACTTTCGACAAGCTGATCGTAGCCGTTGGTCGCCGTCCGGTGACCACTGATCTGCTGGCTGCCGATAGCGGT
>NZ_JBIUWI010000195.1:0-1134 GCF_044743385.1 Pseudomonas sp. NPDC087639
AAAACCGACTTCTCCTACCTGCATCTGACCGATGCCGGCACGGTGCGCAAACCTTCCATCGACGTAGAACCTGCCGACACCGCCGACCTGGCCCGTGGCCTGATCCGCGTGCTCGACGATCAGGGCAACGCTCTCGGCCCTTGGGCCGAGAACGTTCCGGTCGAGATCCTCCGCAAGGGCATGCGCGCCATGCTCAAGACGCGCATCTACGACAACCGCATGGTGGTCGCCCAGCGCCAGAAAAAAATGTCGTTCTACATGCAAAGCCTTGGCGAAGAAGCCATCGGCAGCGCCCAGGCCCTGGCCTTGAACATCGACGACATGTGCTTCCCGACCTATCGCCAGCAAAGCATCCTGATGGCTCGCGACGTTCCACTGGTCGACTTGATCTGCCAACTGCTGTCCAACGAGCGCGACCCGCTCAAAGGCCGTCAGTTACCGATCATGTACTCGGTCAAGGAATCCGGTTTCTTCACCATTTCCGGCAACCTCGCCACCCAGTTCATTCAGGCGGTGGGCTGGGGCATGGCGTCGGCGATCAAGGGCGATACCAAAATCGCTTCGGCATGGATCGGTGACGGCGCTACCGCCGAATCGGACTTCCACACCGCTCTCACCTTCGCCCACGTCTACCGTGCGCCAGTGATCCTCAACGTAGTCAACAATCAATGGGCGATTTCGACCTTCCAGGCCATTGCCGGGGGTGAAGCCACCACCTTCGCCGGACGCGGTGTTGGTTGCGGTATCGCCTCGCTGCGAGTCGACGGCAACGACTTCTACGCGGTCTACGCCGCGTCTGCCTGGGCCGCCGAACGCGCCCGCCGCAACCTCGGCCCGACCATGATCGAATGGGTCACCTACCGCGCCGGCCCGCACTCGACCTCCGACGATCCCTCCAAATATCGTCCAGCCGATGACTGGAGCCACTTCCCGCTGGGCGATCCGATTGCTCGCCTGAAACAGCACCTGATCAAGGTCGGCCACTGGTCGGACGAAGAACACGCCGCCGTCAGCGCCGAGCTCGAAGCCGAAGTGATTGCCGCGCAGAAACAGGCCGAACAGTACGGCACCCTCGCCGGCGGTCAGATTCCAAGCGCCGCGACCATGTTCGAAGACGTCTACAAAGAGATGCCG
>NZ_JBIUWI010000196.1:0-1126 GCF_044743385.1 Pseudomonas sp. NPDC087639
ATACTTACTTGTCAACCGCTTTCATCAGACCGATGTTGCCTTCCTGGATCAGATCGAGGAATTGCAGGCCGCGGTTGGTGTACTTCTTGGCGATCGAGATCACCAAACGCAAGTTCGCTTCAACCATCTCTTTCTTCGCGCGGCGGGCCTTGGCCTCACCGATCGACATGCGACGGTTGATGTCCTTGATCTCAGCGATGGTCAAACCGGTTTCGGTTTCCAGCGCCGTCAGCTTCTGCTGGCAACGGATGATATCCGGCTGAACACGGCCAATGGCTTCGGCGTACTTGCTCTTGCCTTTGGCCAGAGCGTCGGACCAGCTTTCGTCGACTTCGTTGCCTGGGAACTGACGCAGGAAATCGGCGCGTGGCATACGTGCATCACGTACGCACAGTTGCATGATCGCGCGCTCTTGCTGACGCAGACGATCCAGGGCACTGCGAACACGCTCGACCAGGCCTTCGAATTGCTTCGGTACCAGTTTGATCGGCATGAACAGCTCGGCCAGAGCCAGCAACTCGGCAATCGCTGCCTTGTTGCTGCGGCCGTGCTTTTTCAGCGCCTTGCGGGTGATTTCCATCTGATCGGACACAGCGCCGAAACGCTGGGCAGCGATGACCGGATCCGGACCGCTTTCGGCTTCTTCTTCGTCATCGTCAGAAGCGTCAGCCTCCTCGTCGTCGGATTCCTCAGCCTTTGCAGCTTTTGGATCGATCGGCGGCGGCACTTCTGCCGCAGGCGGCGCAATGCCGTCGTCCGGGTCGATATAACCGCTCAGGACGTCGGACAGGCGACCACCTTCGGTGGTGACGCGAGTGTACTCGGAGAGAATGTGGTCAACCGTGCCAGGGAAGTGCGCGATTGCGCCCATCACTTCACGGATGCCCTCTTCGATACGCTTGGCGATTTCGATTTCGCCTTCACGAGTCAGAAGCTCGACCGTACCCATTTCACGCATGTACATGCGCACAGGGTCAGTGGTGCGACCGATATCGGTCTCCACCGCTGCCAGCGCGGCTGCTGCTTCTTCCGCAGCGGCCTCGTCGGTATCGGCGTCGGCCAACATAAGGGCGTCCGCATCCGGAGCACTCTCGTGTACGGGGATCCCCATGTCGGTACTCATGCG
>NZ_JBIUWI010000197.1:0-1116 GCF_044743385.1 Pseudomonas sp. NPDC087639
ATCTTCAGCATGCCTTGCGGCTCGCCGGCAATCTGCGCCCGCGCCATGCTCTTGAAGAATGCCTTGCCGACTTCGTACGGCACTTTGGCCTGGGTCAGTTCCTGCTCGTTCTTGCCGATCGAGCTGATCTCAGGAATGGTGTAAATGCCGGTCGGCACGTCATTCACAAAGCGCCAGCTACCGTTATCAACGATGCTGCCAGCAGCCGAACGGCCCTGGTCGTGGGCGGCACTGGCCAGGCTCGGCCAGCCGATCACGTCGCCAGCACCGTAGATGTTCGGCACGCAGGTGCGGTAAGCCTCGTCGACTTCGATCTGGCCACGGCTGTTGACCTTGACGCCGATGTTTTCCAGACCCAACTGGTCGGTATTACCGGTACGGCCGTTGCACCAGAGCAAGGCGTCGGCCTTGATCTTCTTGCCGGACTTGAGGTGCAGGATCACCCCGTTGTCCACGCCTTCGACACGATCGTAGTCTTCGTTGTGGCGCACGGTGATGTTGTTGTTGCTGAAGTGGTAGCTCAACGCCTGGGAGATTTCCGAGTCGAGAAAGCTCAGCAACTGACCGCGGTTATCCACCAGTTCAACCAGTACACCCAGACCGCTGAAGATCGAGGCGTATTCGCAACCGATCACGCCGGCGCCGTAAACGATCAATTTGCGCGGGGTGTGGCCGAGGCTGAGGATGGTGTCGCTATCGTAGATACGCGGATGGTGGAAATCGATGTCCGCCGGGCGATACGGGCGCGACCCGGTGGCGCTGATGATGTGCTTGGCCACCAGCTTCTCGACCACGCCGTTGGCGCAGACCACTTCGATGGTTTGCTCATCGGCGAAGCTGCCGGTGCCGAAAAACACGTCGACGCGGTTACGGGCGTAGTAGCCGGTGCGCGAGGCGACTTGTTTGGAGATGACTTTCTCGGCGCTTTTCAACACGTCCGGGAAGGAGAACCAGCGTGGCTCGCCGATGGCCCGGAACATCGGGTTGGTGTTGAACTGCATGATCTGCCGCACCGAGTGACGCAGTGCCTTGGACGGGATGGTACCGAGGTGGGTGCAGTTGCCGCCGACCTGACGACGGCTGTCGACCATCGCGACCTTGCGCCCTGCTTTGGCG
>NZ_JBIUWI010000198.1:0-1116 GCF_044743385.1 Pseudomonas sp. NPDC087639
AGCAGTATCCGATTGGCGAACGGGAAACCGTTTCCGATCCGTTAGAAGATCAAGTTCACAAAAACATTTTCATGGGCAAGCTGGAAGACGTGCTGAGTGGCGCGGTCAACTGGGGACGTAAGAACTCCCTGTGGCCGTACAACTTCGGCTTGTCGTGCTGCTACGTGGAAATGACCACTGCCTTCACGGCGCCCCACGACATCGCGCGCTTTGGCGCCGAAGTTATCCGGGCATCACCGCGTCAGGCCGACTTCATGGTTATCGCCGGTACCTGCTTCATCAAGATGGCGCCGATCATTCAGCGTCTCTACGAGCAAATGCTCGAACCGAAGTGGGTTATCTCCATGGGTTCGTGCGCCAACTCCGGTGGCATGTACGACATCTACTCCGTGGTTCAAGGGGTGGACAAGTTCCTGCCGGTGGACGTCTACGTACCTGGCTGCCCGCCCCGTCCGGAAGCATTTCTGCAAGGCTTGATGCTGTTGCAGGAATCGATTGGACAGGAGCGTCGTCCGCTTTCCTGGGTCGTTGGTGATCAAGGCGTTTATCGCGCCGACATGCCTTCGCAAAAGGAACAGCGCCGCGAACAGCGAATCGCAGTCACCAACCTGCGCAGCCCTGACGAAGTCTGATCCAGATCTGTTCTTACAAAGAAACGAGAAGCTGGCTTCATTCTTTACGTTGACCGAAAGCGAAAAAATAACCATGACTACAGGCAGTGCTCTGTACATCCCGCCTTATAAGGCCGACGACCAGGATGTGGTCGTCGAACTCAACAACCGTTTTGGCGCCGAAGCGTTCACCGCTCAGTCGACCCGCACCGGCATGCCGGTGCTGTGGGTGGCTCGCGCCAGACTCGTCGAAGTCCTGACTTTCCTGCGCAACCTGCCCAAGCCGTACGTCATGCTCTATGACCTGCACGGCGTGGACGAGCGCCTGCGCACCAAGCGTCAAGGGCTGCCGTCGGACGCCGAATTCACCGTGTTCTATCACCTCATGTCGCTTGAGCGTAATAGTGACGTGATGATCAAAGTCGCCTTGTCCGAAAGCGACCTGAGCTTGCCGACCGTTACCAGCATCTGGCCGAACGCCAACTGGTACGAGCGTGAAGTCTGG
>NZ_JBIUWI010000199.1:0-1074 GCF_044743385.1 Pseudomonas sp. NPDC087639
ACCATGGCGACGATGATGTACATCACGCCGATTTTCTTGTGGTCGACCGACGTCAGCCACTCGGTCCACAAGTAAGTCCACTTCTTGAAGTAAGTGATTGCAGCGAACAGCGCCAGACCACCGAGGGCGATCATGGCGATGGTCACCATCACGATCGGCTCGTGGAATGGGACTGCTTCCCAACTTAATTTACCAAACATCGTTTACTCCTCTGCCCCGGCAGCTGAATGCGAACTCGAGTCAATTTCCGTGGCCGCCACTTCTTTCTCTTTCTTCTCGTGCTTCAGCGGCTTGCCCGGCTTCATACCTTCGTACTTGTCGACGATGATCTGGAACTGGTTCGGCGTGACCGAGGAGTAGAGCTCGACTGGGTTGTTCTGGCTCGGCTTGGCAAGGGCTGCGTATTCAGCCTGATCAAGCTGTTTAGGTGACTTCTTGACTTCACTTACCCAGGCGTCGAAATCTTCCTGAGTGGTGGAGATAGCTTTGAACTTCATGCCGGTGAAACCCGCGCCGCTGTAGTTGGCGGAGATACCGTCCATTTCAGCGTTGCGGTCAGCGATCAGGTGCAGCTTGGTCTGCATGCCCGCCATCGCGTAGATCTGGCCGCCCAGGCCCGGGATGAAGAACGAGTTCATCACGGCATCGGAGGTGATCTTGAAGTTGATTGGCGTGTGCGCCGGGAACACGATCTTGTTGACCGTGGCAATGCCTTGTTCCGGGTAGATGAACAGCCACTTCCAGTCCAGCGCGACCACTTCGATGGTCACAGGCTTGACGTCGGATTGAATTGGACGATACGGGTCCAGTTCGTGGGTCGAAATGTAAGTGATGTAACCCAGGGCAATGATGATCAGCACCGGGATGGTCCAGACCGCCACTTCGATTTTGGTCGAGTGCGACCATTTCGGGGTGTAGATGGCGTCTTTGTTGGAGGCGCGGTACTTCCAGGCGAACAGGAAGGTCATGACGATGACCGGCACCACAACCAACAGCATCAGCAGGGTCGCGGTGATGATCAGGTTGCGCTGTTCCAGGCCAACCTGGCCCGTTGGATTGAGCAAGGTCATGTTG
>NZ_JBIUWI010000200.1:0-1025 GCF_044743385.1 Pseudomonas sp. NPDC087639
GCGCGAGCCTTCTCGGTCAGGCCACGGCCGATGATCAGCGGGATACGGCCGCCGGCGCGGACTTCGTCCAGCAGAACCGGGGTCTTCATTTCGAAGGTGGTCAGGACTTCGTCGGTGCCGTGTTTGCATACTTTGCCAGCATGCGGGTACAGGTCGATCACGTCGCCCATGTTCATGTTGGAAACGTCGAACTCGATTGGCAGTGCGCCGGCATCTTCCATGGTGTTGTAGAAGATTGGTGCGATTTTGCTGCCGAAGCAGAAACCGCCAGCGCGCTTGTTCGGCACGTAAGGCACGTCGTCGCCGAAGAACCACAGCACCGAGTTGGTAGCGGATTTACGCGAGGAACCGGTACCGACCACGTCACCGACGTAGGCGATCGGGAAGCCTTGACCGCGCATTTCTTCGATCTGCTTCATCGGGCCGATGGCGCCCTGCTGATCAGGAACGATGCCGTCGCGAGCCATTTTCAGCATGGCCAGGGCGTGCAGCGGGATGTCTGGACGCGACCAGGCGTCTGGAGCAGGGGACAGGTCGTCGGTGTTGGTTTCGCCAGTTACTTTGAAGACGCGCAGGCTGATCTTGTCGGCCAGGGTCGGGCGGTTCTTGAACCACTCGCCGTCAGCCCAGGATTGCAGCACGGCTTGGGCGTGAGCGTTGCCGTTCTTGGCTTTTTCCGCCACGTCGTGGAACGCATCGAACATCAGCAGGGTGTGCTTGAGTTGCGCGGCAGCGACTGGCGCCAGTTCGGCGTCGTCCAGCAGGTCAACCAGGGTCACGATGTTGTAGCCGCCCTGCATGGTGCCGAGCAGTTCTACAGCGCGCTTTTTGTCCAGCAGAGGGGAGGAAACTTCGCCCTTGGCCAGTGCAGACAGGAAACCGGCTTTGACATAAGCGGCTTCGTCCACGCCTGGTGGAATGCGATTGGTGATCAGGTCAACGAGGAATTCTTCTTCGCCAGCCGGAGGGTTTTTCAGCAGCTCGACCAGGCCTGCTGTTTGTTCGGCGTTAAGCGGCTGGGGAAC